>JBAYPL010000355.1:0-2520 GCA_041677745.1 Kapaibacterium sp. (SeqCode) | reverse complement strand
TACTCCGGTACAAATAGCTATACTTATAATTTGTTCAAATATTCAAGAGGACTTCAAAAAGGCAAGCTAAATCAACCGAGTAAAAATGAATTCATGCCTTGAATTGTATTCTCGTAGTGAAGAGCGAGGTATAATTTGATTGTTTTTTAAACCTTCAAAGAAGTGAGGAACTTTGAATATGGAAATTCTCCTTAGAGAACTATTTTATTACATTATAATGGATTTCAGGATGATAAGTTTATACTGTTATTATAAAAGGTTAATACTGTTAACATAATAATGAATGAGCCCGAGTGTAAAAGCAGAAATCGTTACAAAATAAATTTTAATGAGTAAGGATTGTTATAGGTATTTCATAGAAGAAGGTAATAAATTGGTCTTCTTTAATTGTGATGAAGATGATTGTACCTTGACTTGTATTGGAGGTGGTATTGTTGAGTGTTGTAGGGAATGTGTCCAAGTGTGGTGTAGGATGTATTGAATGGAAGAGTCCTAAGAAGAATATACCAAATTTGATACTTGTAAGAGACAGCATATACATGATTGATGATTATCAATATCGGAATAATTCTTACGACAGATATTCTGTGAATTTGTACAAATTAAAGTAAATTAATAAATTATCAACTTTATGTGTATTCTTTTCCGTCATGAGAAACGGTAATAAAAATTAATTAACAGTAATAAACATTTCTTGAGATATACTTTAATATAATCCCCGATATAAATTTAGAATCAATATCGGGGATATTATTATCAAAATAATATTTCGGGGTTCGAGGATACTGTCAATTAAGAGAATACCCGAAGCCGGCACGCAGCCATCTGCCGGGCAAAATTATATTTGCGATATCCTGATATTTACTGTCAAAAACATTATCAATATCGAGAAACAATACCATATCATACATTTCATAATGAAACCTCATAGCAGCAAGCATTACTTTGTCATAGGGCAGCTCTGCGTCTTGCTCATAGCTGTAATATGTTCCTTCTCGCTCCTGATAGCTGAACCTAATATCTGTACCAAATCCTGACCCAAAATCCAATCCGGCTGAGAATACCAATTTATGTCGCAGATAATCTAAGGCAAACGTAGATTCAAGAACATCCGAATCCTTATCGGAGCTAATATAATTATATGAAATCGTAACAAACTTCATTAAACAATTTTCACCGAGTATTTGTTTGGGTAGCAGTGTAAGCGAAGTTTGTAATCCGAAAGTATTCAGTTTAGTAACGTTTTGAGCCTCCCATAGAGTAGTATCTTTAAGTTTAATCCAATCAATTAGATTACTCCCGCGATTGTGAAAGACAGAAAATGAAGCATTTATATAGTTCTTGATGTATTTTGTACCAATTTCGAAGGAAAGTGAATGTTCAGGTTTCAAATTCGGATTTCCTTTGTCTGTGCCTCCTTCATAATACAATTCTGTAAAATTTGGAAGTCTTCCCGAACGATTGACACTTAAAAACAAGCTGTTTTCATCGGATAGTTTATAGCCTAAGTCAATTCCACCGAATATATGAGTACCAAAGAATGAATTTGAATTAATCATAAGTCCGCCCGAGCTGATAAAATCACCCGCCATGAAAGAATGCTCGGCAAACACACTTAAATTATTCCTGAACTCTTCTTTGGTATAATAATCATCATCTGTGCCAGAGACTTTTATTGGCTTCTCCATAGGTTTCCCAAGCACATTACTAATAATATCCTCACGTTTAATTTCCAATCCGAGCGAACTGATACCCCAGTTACTGCTGTATGATGTTTTGAAGTCAGCTCCGATAGTTCCGGTTCTGTGGTAATTATGATTTGTGTACCAGTCCGGTGCTTCGTTCATTCCTCTAAAAAGCTCAAATCTGTTATACAATCTATTAGCAAAAACTTGAGCAGAAAGATTAAGACTTTTAAAATTACCGGCATAACTTAGTGCTGCAAAGCCTGAACTCACATCCTCGAACTGCTCCGGGAATAAAGCTGTATAGAAGCTGTTTGCTCCGTAATTCCTTTGATTAGCACCGAATTGTAGGGCAAAACTGCCGACTTCTGTCTCCAAGGTATTGAACGAAAAGGCGTTCAATACATCTGTGTCTGTATTGTGCATGTAACCGTCACTCTTTTGTTTATATACCGAAGCGTAAGATTTAAAACTCTCTGTTACTGATACATCAGCAGATAAGTTTAGGTCATAAAATCCGTATTCACCACCAGTAATAGAAAGGTTTGCTGAATTACTTGATTTTTTTTTACGTGTAATGATATTAATACCGCCGGAGAATGCATTTGTTCCTAAAACTCTTGCACCGGAACCTTCCAGGATTTCAATTCTTTCAATATCTCCCAGAGCTATGGGAAGATTTCCGTTGAAATGTCCGGTCTGTGAGGAGTTCATGGGAATCCCGTTCAATAAAATCAAGGTTTGGTCTTGGGTTCCACCTCTCATTGAGAAGTCTGCTTGAGCAGAAGGACCTCCGCGCCGCCGTATGTCAACGGAAGCAACATACTCCAATAGT
>JBAYPL010000354.1:0-2528 GCA_041677745.1 Kapaibacterium sp. (SeqCode) | reverse complement strand
AATTTTGATTTATCAACTTCAAAATATTGTGCAACTGAAATAGGACTCATTAACATACAGGGACACATTCTGGGCAAAAGGTTAGGAATTAAATCAAACAACCTTCTAATTGACATTGCCCGTCCATTATTTCTTATTGCCCGCTGAAGGATACCAATCTCTGAGCTGTTAGATGCTTCTTGTGTGAAAGATGGAATTTTAGATGCAAGTTTCGCAAATAATTCTGCTTTTGTTAATTCTTCAAAATATTTACTTTGTTCTTTAAATTTTTTGATTTTTCCTTCAAACAATTTTCCATTGAAAACAGATAATCTTGAATCTTTTGAAATTATGTATTCGGAAAATTTTTTGAATAATGATTTTTTAAAGGATGTTAGCACTTCTTGATTTTTAAGCTCTCCAGTTGAATACAATTCAACGACTGTAAAAAGCCCATACTCAATTATATCATTTTTTATGCGATTCCAACTTGCCCAATCACGCAAAGAATCAAGATTTTCCAGCCAGTTCTCAGCGTTTTGTTTCCAAAATTCAGTCCAGTCATTTGAATGATTTTGCTCTGTTTTAAAATCTATATTCAATAATTCAAAAAGAGCATCCTCAATCTTTTTTTGTTCTTCAGCAAGAACTATATAGCTTGAGATTACTTTCCCTTTCATATCAAGAAATGAACGCTGTCCGTCATACAAAAGATTAGCGAGATTACTTCTTATTTCATTTACTTTTAAAGGGTCTTCAGTAATTTTTATTACTAAGCGGTTAATTTCTAAACTAGTTTCGCAGATTTGTAATACAATAGACCAATCGCTGTTACCATTATTCCATAAAAAATCAAGGTCTTTAGATAATGTTATTGCATTTTCATTAAGAATTTCCTGTTCTTTTTGAAGTAGAATTATTGTTTCAAGATATTCAACAATTTTATTTTTGTTGACTTTCCCTGTTTTTGATAAAGGTTTTAATGTTTTTATTATTTTGCTTTGACCAAATAGTTTTGGCAAAAACCATTTATTAGAAACAGCATTCCACTGAAAAAGAATTGGTTCAGCATCATAAGTTAATATGTTTTTGGAGAAATCTTCCAATAATGTGGTTCGATATGTATCACGCTTTTCTCCATGTGATGTTAATTCAATAATATGAGAAAGTTTTCTTTCGGGATGTTCAATATTAATTAATGTTGCTGGAGTATCGGGTAAAGAAACTATTTTTTGACAAAGCTTTTCTACATTGTCTGTCTTTTCTTTATCAAGGTTAGCAGATTCAATTAAAAGTAATTCACATAATATCTTTTTATTTTGAAGCTTTTCTTTTAATAACTCAATATATTTTGAAATTAGTTCCTGAGCTATTGTCCTGTTTTGTTGGTTATATGTTGTTGTTTGAATTTGTGATAGGGGATGATTAAACGGATGTCCGCACAATATACCTGCATTCTGTAATTCTTCAACCTTATCGGATAATTCAACAAATTTTTCTTTACTTAATTCAGTAATTAACTTGTTCTCAAAAGGAATTTTATCCGATGCACTGCTAAGTTCTGCATAAAAAGTAAAGGAATCATATAACGAAAAACCAAAATGATGTTTTTGGTGTAATGCATTTACATATTCATTTAACTCTAATCTTTGATTATGAAGTCGTTCAGCCTCCGTATTAAATTCAAGCGGAGAC
This sequence comes from Kapaibacterium sp. (SeqCode), assembly GCA_041677745.1. Classification (GTDB taxonomy): domain Bacteria; phylum Bacteroidota; class Ignavibacteria; order Kapaibacteriales; family UBA2268; genus JANJTB01. The sequence goes on along the minus strand of JBAYPL010000354.1, from coordinate 854 downwards.
GATTTTCGGATAATTTCAGTCGTTTTTCTAAGTTGTTCTAATATATTCGATTTTTTAGATTTGTTAGAATGAAGTTCAAGACAAAATGGGTCAAGCCCAATATCCGCTAAACGTTTTTGAACAACAGTTAATGCAGCCATTTTTTCAGCAACAAAAAGGACTTTCTTGCCTTGATACAAGGCATTTGCAATTATGTTGGTAATAGTTTGTGATTTTCCAGTTCCGGGAGGTCCATGAAGAATAAAACTTTTATCTCTGGTAGCGGCACATATTGCATCAAGTTGTGTTGAATCTGCACTGATTGGTAATGCTATTTCCGAAGGTAGGTATTTATTATCTAAATCAGTTTCAATTGGAACACCATCCGTTTGCCACTCTAATTTGCCAGAAACCAAGCTTTTTACAACCTTATTCTCTATCAATTTATCAGCATTATTATGGATATCATTCCACATAATGAATTTACTAAACGAGAATATTCCAAGAAATGCATGTTCTTCTACATCCCATCTAGGCTGCGACATTATGCCTCGACGAATAATATTAAATATTTTAACTACATCAACGCCACTGTCATCACGGGGGAGTTCAGTCAAACCACTAATGTTTATGCCAAAATCTTGTTTAAGCATTTCCAAAAGCGTGATGTTCATTATTGTTTCTTCTTCTCTGCTTCGAATTATGTAGCCTTTTTGTGCAGATTTTCGGATTATTTCAATTGGTAAAAGTAAAAGAGGGGCATAACGTGCTAACTCACTATTGGGGGTTTCATACCATTTTAAAAAACCTAATGCAAGATACAAGGTATTTGCCCCATTTTCTTCCAATGATAAACGAGATGCCCGATATAGTTT
>JBAYPL010000353.1:0-2546 GCA_041677745.1 Kapaibacterium sp. (SeqCode) | reverse complement strand
TTAATTACCTCCGGAAATGTCGGGACATAATTATCTGGTTTAGATTGATAAATTGTACCGGCTTTGACGGACATATTCATTGTACTAATTACAGTTGTACCTGCTGCCAAATCTCCTAATCTCTGCCCTTTTCCGTTTAGAAAAATCACTAATGCAGCCAGTCCACCCGATGACAACCAAATATCAAAGGGTCTTAAAATCCAACGCAAGAAATATTGGTAAAAAGTAGGTTCGAGACCATTAATACTGACTACTTTGATTTTCATAATCATTTTTCCTACCGACTTACCCCCATTCAATAATTCAAGTAATAGGTCGTAAATCAATACAGGCAACATGAAAATCATTGTCAAGTACGGGCTGTCGAACAGATTCAAAATTCCTAAGCTTGAAATCAATATAATAGTGTAAAAGAATAATATGGTTAGGTCAATAAAAGATGCAACAATTCTTTCAAATATACCGGCAGTCTTATGTTGAAGATATACATTATGCGAAGTCTCAAAATTTATTCTGTCCATTTAGATTTTTTTTTATTAGTTTTGTAATTTGATAATTGCAATATACGATGAAAGAAGTTAACTTTATAAAAAAAAATATATCCTTTTGGGAGAATATTGAAAAATACAATGAAGGTCATCTGGACTTGAGTCCGGATGAGCTGAAGAACTCGTATATTCATTTAATTGACGATTTATCTTACAGTAGGACATTTTATCCCAACAGTCAAACAACAATGTATCTCAATCAGCTCTCATTGAAAATACATTCTAAAATATATAAAAAGAAGCATTTTAATTTCGATTCAGTTATCAGATTTTGGAAGTTAGAACTTCCTGCAATTTTATATAAGTCAAGAAAAGAATTATTCATTGCATTTTCAATTTTTTTAGTTTCTATGATGATTGGTGTTTTATCCGGTAAATTCGATGATTCATTCATCAGGTTGATATTAGGGGACGAATATGTCAACATGACACTTAGAAACATTGATAAAGGTGACCCTTTAGCTGTATATAAACAGGCAAATCAGATGGATATGTTCCTCGGAATTACCATTAACAATATGCTTGTGTCATTTAATGCTTTCGCCTTTGGACTGCTCACATCGTTTGGAACAGGTTTTATTTTGTTCAAAAATGGTGTGATGTTGGGAGCGTTTCAACAGTTTTTTTCTGATAAAGGGCTGTTTTACGATTATATCAGAGTCGTATGGATACATGGTACATTAGAAATATCAGCAATAATAATCGCAGGAGCTGCCGGAATAGTCCTGGGGAACAGTTTCCTTTATCCCGGTACATACACACGTTTAGAATCCTTCAAACAAGGAGCAGAACGTGGCATAAAAATCATTATTGGAACCATGCCCATGTTCCTGGTCGCCGGATTCTTAGAAGGATTCGTAACCCGTTTAACAGACATGCCTCATATTTTCAATTTTTTCATCATCATAATGTCTTTGGCATTTGTAATATGGTACTATGTAATTTATCCATTTAAGTTTAATAATAGGAGTTTATATGCAGAACGGTGATACAATCAAATTCAATGAATACAGAAATCTCGGAGATTTGATGAACATAACTATGACTTTTAGTCGTCAAGAGATGGCACCGCTATTTAAAGCTTTTCTAATTCTTGCAATGCCATTATTGATATTAATGGGGATAATTCTTGGCATATTCCAGACAGAGAACTTGAGCTTTACCATGGGCGGAGGCGACATCACTAATCCCAATAATCTGGAATATTTCCAAAATATGATTATCCAATACGGCTTAATCATCATAATTTATTATTTGTCTGCTTCTGTTATCAGTTCAATTACTTTGGGATACATTGTTGAATACATAAACAACGGACCTAAGGTTCCTTTTGAAAATGTACTATCACAAGTAAAAATATTCCTGTCGAGAATATTAGCTTTGAATCTGGTTTATTATTTAATTATTATGATTGCCTCACTGTTTTTCCTGATTCCGGGTATCTTTCTTGCAATTAGTTTGATTCTGAGTCCGGTAGTATTGGTGTTGGAAGATACAGGTATAGGTGAATCAATGAAAAGAAGCATTTATTTCACCAAAGGTTATTGGTGGAGAACTTTGGGTTACATGCTTGTAATTGGTATTGTTTATACTATTATTAGCATGGTCTTTTCTATTCCCGGCATGATATTAGGAATATTCTTTGCAATTGGACCGGGTGAAGCAAGTCCGGACAGCCCGCTGATGCTAATGCTGACAATAATTTCGAGTATTATTTCAACATTTTCTTACTTATTTTCTGCTTTGCTTATTATATTTTCTGCTTTTTACTATCATAGTCAATATGAGCTGAAGGAAGCGGGTAACTTAATGAAAAGTATTGATGAAGTTACGGGAGAAAACCTCTAAGTTTATTGAATGGTTTCGAATTAATTGTTATCCGGTTGCTGTCAACCTAATTACATCCGACTGCAACCGGAAATCGCAGATTTTGTTTCTAATTTAAAGTAAATTATTTTATTGAATTTATGCCAATATTCAGAGATGGGAAATCATGTA
>JBAYPL010000352.1:0-2551 GCA_041677745.1 Kapaibacterium sp. (SeqCode) | reverse complement strand
TTCCTTTTTCGTCAGTAATTCCTGCCGGCATATCAAACAGTATGTCAACTCCTTCATCAATGTTTGAAATGGCATATATATTAAAATTACCATCTTTGCATTCATCAATGATTTCTTTGGACAACATCAAGTCATTAACATTAGATAGTGGAATAATACAAGCATGACTACCGTCCAAACCTCGTGACTTACAAATATTGAAGAAACCGGTTATTTTCTCGTTAACTCCGCCGATAGGCTGAATGTCGCCCTTTTGATTGACAGAGCCTGTTATGGCTATACCTTGATATATAGGAACTTCAGTCAATGATGAAAGTATTGCATAAATTTCTGCTGCTGAGGCACTGTCTCCGTCAATTCCGCCGTAATTCTGCTCAAATGCCAATGAAGCAGTCATAGAAAGTGTATTATTCCTAGCGAATTTTTCTCTTAAATAACCTGTTATAATCAATACACCCTTATTGTGAATTTTCCCGCTCATGTCGGCTTCACGCTCAATATTGATAATTCCGGTTGTTCCTGTTGAGACGTTTGCGGAAATTCGTGCAGGCTTACCGAATGATAACAATCCATTGTTATACACAGTCAAAGCATTGATTATGCCAATCTTACGCCCTGAAGTATCAATCATGATGTTCCCTTGCATAATTTCATCATGCATCTTCTCGTCAATGAGATTGTTTCTTTTCCTATACATCACGATAGCTTTATTAACATCATCGCGATTGATATATGGGGCTTCACTTTCTTTGGAATAATAACTGGATTCACGGAGTAAATCTGAAACATCGGAGAATTTTAAAATTAATTTATTCTGTGAACCGGCTTGTTCTACTGCCCACTCTATAACAGCGGCAACACCGGATGGTGAACAATGAATCAGATTTTCCTCATTGCTGATTTTCGCAATGAATTTTGCATAATTTTGCAACATTTCTTCTGAACGTGGTGATTCATAATCAAATTGAGCATTAATTTTGAATATTTTCTTAAATTCTTTCTCATATTGATAGAGCCACTTATAGAGAGTTTGTCCGCCTATGATAATGACTTTCACATTAATCTGAATAGGTTCAGGTTTTAATCCCGATTGAGAGATTTGGAAATATGAATCATAAGTTTGTATTTCAAGTTTGTCATACAACAGAACTCGTTTTAATGCATTCCATACTCCTGTTTCGGCGAATAAATCTATAGCATTGACGATTAAAAATCCCTGGTCAGCACGTAATATTGAACCTGACTTAATCTTTGTGAAATCCGTTTTCCAAAATCCTCTTTGGTCATAGGTTTTTTCTATGGTACCAAATAAATTATTATATGTTGGTGTTGTCTCGATTATAACCGGTGTTTTGTCTGAGTCACTGTTATCAAGCAACACGTTAACCTTAAACACATCGAAGAAATCGGAATTTACATCTTTACTGTTGATATCAGCTAATGAAGGAACAGGCGAAGTTGCAGGGACAAATATATTTAAATTATCAAGTATATGTAGTTTAACTTTTTCAAGATAATCGAGAATATCATCATGTTCAAAATTCTTTAGAAATTCTTGCATCGTGGAATTCACAACAACTTCAGCTGAGAGTTTATCATTATTAAGCAACTCTTTACGAAACTTTTGAATTAATTTCATGCCAATTCTTGATAAGTCAAACACCTCGTCATGCAGAGTTTTCCAAATTTCTTTCAGCTCAATTTGTCTTTTTCTAGTCAGCTTGCCCTGTTCAACCAATTCATCTAATGAATCAATTGAAACCGCTTCATTATCAATCAGAGGAAAAACCTCCGGCTGAACAAATCCTTGCTCGTTTTCGAGTTGCCCTCTGATAAATCCGAGCGGCTTAATCTTTTTGTCAAATTCATTTAGAACTTCTCTTTCGCGAGCTTGATATTCATCAATAATTTTTTTTCTTGAAAGTTGGTAAGGTTCCTCTTCGAATAATTTGGGTAGTCTTCCTCTTAAAAATCCAATAACATCATCCATAGCCTTAGCTAATTCCCTTCCTTTACCGCGGGAAAGTCTCAACAATTTCGGATAATCAGCATTGTCAAAGTTATTGACGTAACAATAATCATAAGTTACGGGACTTGTAGTGGATATGTTCTCAACAATCTGCTTGACAGTACTGGTCCTTCCTGTTCCGGACAATCCGGTAACAAATATGTTATATCCTTTTGCTTTTAATTCGCAACCCATCTTAATAGCTTCAATAGCTCTCTGTTGCCCTACAACTTTATTTAAAGGTTCTAGTTCGGCAGTTGACTGAAATTTGAATATGTTTTCTGGACAGTTCCAGCGAAGTTTATCAGGACTGACTATAAGCTTTTTTAATTTTAAATTGTTTTTTGATTTCATATTATTATATATTAAAAAAAAACAAAAGTAAGAAAAATAAGATGAATAATCAAAGTTTCAGAAAGTAATGTAAGTTTACAAGCATTTAAATTCCTAAATAGTGCAAAATTTTCAGCACATCCGGGTTTGTTTAATATTAGTACAATATATTTTAAGCATTTAATATATCACTTTAAATGATTATATTTG
>JBAYPL010000351.1:0-2555 GCA_041677745.1 Kapaibacterium sp. (SeqCode) | reverse complement strand
CAATTCCAAGTGGCGAGTGGAATTTTTGCAGGTTAGGTGTAATTGATTCGAGTGGGAATGAAGTTTATTTGCATGAACAAAATGGTTACCAAGCCACCGGAAATTATACAATTACTCACTGGGGTTCTGATTCAAGAAGAGTACATGTTTTTTTGGATTATGACGTGCAAAAGAAATTGATTTTTGTAAAATCATGGAGTGATTTCGCGGAATGAGGACTTTTTTATTTGTTTGACACCTTATTTTATAAACCCTTTTTTAGGACGGGGCAAAATAATATTAAAAAAGGGGGCTGATACAATCAGTCCCCCTTCTTCAGCTGAATGATATCAGTTGACTAAACCGCGTTTTTTTAGGAGAGGTTCAAGTTGCGGCTCTCTGCCTCTAAATCTTTTGTAAAGTTCCATCGGGTCTTCAGTTCCACCTTTGGAAAGAATATTTGTCAGGAATGATTCAGCTGTTTTCTTATCAAAAAGATTGGTTTCCTTGAAAGCTTGAAAAGCATCACTGTCAAGTACACCTGACCAAATATAGCTATAATAGCCTGAGGAATATCCTCCTGCAAATATATGATTGAAGTAAGTACTTCTGTATCTTGAAATTATTTCCGGTATTAATCCGATATTAGACAAGTATTTTGTTTCAAAGTCCATAGGATTATCGGTTAACGGAGTTTCAAGAGTATGATATTCCATATCCAGCATAGCTGCTGCAAGGTATTCGGTAGTAGCAAAACCTTGATTGAACTTATTGCTGTTTTGAATTTTTTCGATTAATGAAGCAGGAATAACTTCACCTGTTTTGTAATGTTTAGCGTAGAAAGCGAGAACATCCGGTTCGAATGCCCAGTTTTCCATGATTTGTGAAGGAAGTTCCACAAAATCACGTGGTACTGATGTTCCAGACAGGCTTTTATACTCACAATCAGACAATAAGCCGTGAAGGGCATGTCCGAATTCATGGAAGAATGTTTCAGTCTCATCCATGGTAAGTAAAGCAGGTTTCTCAGCAGTTGATCTAGAAAAATTACATACAATTGTAACTACAGGTTTAATTTCCTTGCCATTCACTTTATACTGCTGTCTATAACTACTCATCCAAGCACCGCCACGTTTGCTTGCTCGCGGATGAAAATCCATGTAAAGAATTCCTAGATGTGAGCCGTCAGATTTCTTAACTTCATATACAGTAACTTCATCATGATATTTAGGAATATCTTTTCTTTCGGTATAAGTCAAGCCCCATAGACGCTTAGTCAGCTCAAAGATGCCATCGCGTACATTTTCGAGTTTAAAATATGGTCTGACTTCTTCTTCGTTAAGGTTGTACTTCTGCTCACGCAATTTTTCGGAGTAATATCTCCAATCCCATGGAGCTAAGGCAAAGTCTCCGCCTTCGCTGTTGATGATTTTTTGCAATTCCTGTGCTTCAGTTTCAGCAAATGGCTTAGCAAAGCCCCACAAATCTTCGAGGAATCTACGGACATTTTCAGGATCTTTTGCCATATTTTCAGCAAGAACATATTCTGCATGATTTCTGAAACCAAGTAAGCGAGCTTTCTCAATCCTCAGATTTACCAATCTTGTGATAACGTCATTATTGTTATTAACGTTGTCATTGTTACCTCTGTTGGAATAAGCATTAAACATCTTTTCCCGTAAGTCGCGTTTAGCTGAATAAGTCATAAAAGGAATAAAACTCGGATTATGCAGAGTAAAAACCCATTTGCCGTTTAAGCCGGCGTCTTGAGCTGCGTGAGCAGCTGCATCAATTGCTGACTGCGGCAAACCGGCTAAATCTTCCTTATTTTCTATCACAAGTTTGTACTCATTTGTTTCAGAAAGTACATTTTGTCCAAATTTCAAAGTAAGCATCGAGATTTCTTCATTCATGGCTCTCAAATTGTCTTTATCGTTTACTTCTAAATTTGCTCCGCTCCTAACAAATGACTTGTATGTTTCTTCTAACAATCTGCTCTGTTCAGGATTGAGATTTAAACTTTTGCGATTATCATATACCGTCTTGATTCGTTTAAATAAATCAGCGTTGAGCATTATGTCGTCACTGTGCATGGACATAAGAGGTGTAACATTCTGTGCTATCTCTTGAAGCTCTTTGCCGGTATTTGAAGACATCATATTATAAAACACGCTCGATACTTTATCAAGTAAACTTCCTGAACGTTCGAGTGCTATTACGGTGTTTTCAAATGTCGGTGATTCTGAATTACCGGATATTGCTCTTACTTCATCAATATGCTGTTTTATGCCTTCCTTGAAAGCAGGCATGTAATGTTCGAGTTTAATCTTGTCGAACGGAGGCACCCCAAATGGTGTATTATAGTCCTTCATAAAAGGATTTTCTTCTGCTCGTAAATTCATCGAGAACCCTATCATTAATAGTGCAATCAAATAAGAAAAACTTTTCATCTTTTCCTTAATGTTATTATTTAACAAATTACAATCTTGTAAAAATACGAATTTTCCGTATATTATTGTGATAGTATGCTAAATCAATATTAATTCATTTTTTTCACCAATGATAAAATTTGTTTT
>JBAYPL010000350.1:0-2648 GCA_041677745.1 Kapaibacterium sp. (SeqCode) | reverse complement strand
TTACTGCCGATATAGGTGTCAATACTGCCGATGAGATAATCTCTAAACTAAAATATAGAGTCAAAAAAGAGAAATATGAGGAAGCAGAAGATTTATATAAAATCCTTAAGGAAGAAATCCATGAAATGCTGCTCAAATCTCCGTCGGCAGGCAATGATGCTACCTATCACATCGACGAAAGCGACAAACCGCACGTAATAATGGTAATTGGTGTTAACGGTGCCGGCAAAACTACGACAATCGGTAAACTTGCTCATAATTATAAAAAGGCGGGTAAGGATGTCATAATAGGTGCTGCCGATACCTTTCGTGCAGCTGCAAACGAACAGCTTGAAGTTTGGGCACAACGTGCAGGAGTAGATATAATTCAGCAAAAGCAGGGTGCAGATCCGGGGGCTGTAGTGTATGATACACTCAATTCTGCGATTACGATGAAGAAGGATGTAGTGATTATAGATACTGCAGGAAGACTGCATAACAAATCTAATCTTATGCAAGAACTCGAAAAGCTAAGCAGAGTAATGAAAAAACTTAAGCCGACATCACCTGATGATGTTTTTCTTGTTTTGGACGCAACCACCGGACAAAACGCTGTCCAACAAGCTAAGGAATTTATGAAGGTTGCACCGATTAACGGAATTGTACTTACAAAGCTTGACGGTACCGCTAAAGGTGGTGTTGTGATTCCGATTGCTAATGAATTGAAGATACCTGTGAGATATATAGGTGTAGGTGAAAAAATTGACGACTTACAAGTATTTGATCCAAGTGTATTTGTTGAAGCTTTATTCGGCTTGAATGACGAGGAAATTATCGAAGAGGCAGTTGATGGAGATAGTTAAATCTATATCCGATATGCAGAAAATTGCAAAGGACAATAAACTAAAAGGCTTGAAAACAGCTCTCGTACCTACTATGGGATATTTGCATGATGGACATCTGAGCTTGATCAGAAAGGGTAAAGAGCTTGCCGACATTGTCATTACTACTTTATTTGTCAATCCAACACAATTTGGACCGAATGAAGATTTTGATAAATATCCAAGAGATTATGAAAGGGATTTCAAGTTATGTAGCGAAAACGGAAGTGACTACCTTTTTTTCCCCGAAGTAAATGAGATGTACCCCATTGGATTTAACAGCTCGATAATCATCAAAGGAATAACAGAAAAATTTGAAGGGCAGTTTCGTCCGACACATTTTAGCGGTGTAGCAACTGTTGTGGCAAAATTATTCAATTCATGCTCACCTGATATTGCTGTTTTCGGACAGAAAGATTATCAACAGACATTATTAATAAAAAAGCTGGTTAAAGATTTGAATTTTGGGATTGATATTGTCGTCGCTCCAACAGTCAGAGAGAAAGACGGACTTGCCAAGAGCTCCCGAAATACATACCTGCCACCTGAATTACGTGCTAAAGCAGGCGTGATATTCTATGCTATGGAACAAGCAAAATCAGCAATAGCTAAGGGCGAAACCGATAGGAAAAGACTCAATTCCATTATGATGGTTGCTCTTAAAACTGTTGCAGAGATAAGAATTGATTATGCGGCAGCTGCTATTGCATCTAATCTCGAAGAACCGGATATATTTTTACCCGGTGACGAAGTGGTATTATTATTTGCAGTTCAACTCGGTAAAACAAGGTTGATTGACAATTCTGTTGTTAAAATACCTTATAAGCTAAACGAAGATAATTTCATTAAATCCTAATATTTGTTGACAGAAAATTCTAAATTGTTTAATTAATATATCAAAAGAGTATGGCCGGACATAGTAAATGGGCAAACATTAAACACAGAAAAGGCAGGCAGGATGCTATCAGAGGAAAAATCTTCACTCGCCTGGCAAAAGAAATAACAGTATCTGCACGTGAAGGCGGAGGTGATATAAGCGCCAATCCACGACTTAGGCTTGCTGTGCAAAATGCAAAAGCAGTAAATATGCCAAATGACAACATTACTCGTGCTATCAAGAAAGGAACAGGTGAAATTGAAGGTGTACAATATGAAGAGATCACCTATGAAGGCTATGCTCCCAATGGTGTAGCTATCATACTCGAAACTGTGACTGACAAGAAGGTAAGAACCGTTGCCGAAATCAGAGCTTTATTCGGGAAATTGGGGGGTAACATGGGTGAAACTAATTCTGTTGCTTGGAATTTCGAAAGAAAGGGGGTTGTCAATATCAATACTAACGGCAAATCCGAAGATGAGTTGATGGAGCATGTTCTCGAATCAGGTGCCGAAGATATGGAATGGGACGATGAGTCAACCCGTATTGTCTGTCAAATGGCAGATTTTGGAACAGTTATGAAGTATTTTGAAGAGAATAACTTTGAAATTGGTGAGAGTAAACTCGAATACATTCCAAAGGATTACATCAACATATCTAACGCCGATGATGCCCGTAAGATTCTCAAATTCATTGATGCTTTCGAAGATCATGACGATGTTCAAAATTTGTATCATAACTTTGAAATTGATGATTCTATTGCAGAAAGCCTCGATTAATTTTATATCGAAGTCTGTATCATAATCCTCTGAAACGAACCAAGATGCTGTTCAGAGGATTATGATGCAGTAGACTTGGCTTGCATTTTTTGGTTTATTCTTTCCGCTTGTAAAGTAAAAGTTTCGAGTTTT
>JBAYPL010000349.1:0-2672 GCA_041677745.1 Kapaibacterium sp. (SeqCode) | reverse complement strand
TTGCCAATAGTAATCAATTTCTTCTTGATTCCGACATTCAACTGCAATAGAAAAAGCCTCGTTGAAGCCGTCAGTGTGCATTTGAGAACTGTCGGCGAACATCATTGTCAACCCGTTGACTTGCATTTGAGAGTGTTTTACGTGGTCAGGCATCTCATTTTCATCATTGTCATATCGTAGAATCCCGACTATATTTGAATCTCGGAAAACTCCATTATAATAATTAATTGCTTCTTCTGCTCTTCCGCAGACATCTCCGGTAAACATAAAAGTAGGGGAAAATTTTTTTCCGCCAGTGTTTTCAATTTTCCCATGATAAATTTGCCAGCTGACGCCATATTTATCATTTATCCAACAGAAGCGTTTGCTCCAATCGTATTCATCAAGAGGCATAATGATATCACCACCTTCTGAAAGGATATTATAAATATTATCAGCCTCCTCAATGGTTTCGCAAGTAACCATAATTGATGAACTCGGATTCTGTTTGAACATCGGTCCACCGTTCAGCAACATAATTTTTTGACCAGCAGTTTTGATATTAACAACGATATTATTTTCGTCGGTTACTTTCAAATCATCGAAAGCCCGTTTGTAATGTTCCACCACCTCCATGGCATTGTTGTCAAACCAAAGGCATATATAAGTATGATTCTTATGCATAAGAATTCTCCACTAATTAATTAAAACAACAGGAATAATCTTTATTGACCAAGGTGCTCGCAATATCAACATATAGCTTCCGGTACCGTAACCGGACATATCAATCTTCATATTGTACTCAGCGGGAGATGACTCGATTCTTTCGAAAGATTGCAGTAAGCTTACCTGACCTAATGAATTAGCCAAATATATACCAAATTCGCCCTTTTCTTCCGAATACACGTTAATGCTTGCAATCAAATCTATAATGGGATTCGGACTTATAGAGATGTTTGTAGGCTTGAAAAGTTTAATTTGACGAAGCGGCAATGAGCAGCTTTCAATGGTCAAACTTCCATGATGGTTTTCGTTAACAAACAAAGAATCTGACCAGTCGCTATCGGTAATTTCAATCATGCCGGCTTCCGTACTCCCTGTCAATACCATTCCTGTCAATGACATTGTTTGGATTGGCACTGAGCTTACTTCTGTTGGCTCAGATTTCAATTTTATATACCTTGCATTCATCGAAACTGTATTCTCAATAATTTCACAATTGATACAGTTTTCCGGAAGGAAATAATTAGAAGGCATCTTTAAATTTAAAGTCAATTGTTTGCTGAATGCAGTATCAGTATCTGTGTTAATGGAAGATGAAATTGATATGGCAATATTACTACCCGGAGCTTCGGTGATATCAGGAATGGTATTGATGATTGGCACTATGATTTTGCCTCTTACAGGCAATTCATAATTTAATGTGCAGTATGGAGATATTACTTCTACAATTAGTGTATCATCAATATATTTCGGCTTCTTGCTGAATATATCAATAGAAAATACAGTTTCCGAAAATGGTAAAACTTGTTGAGACCAATTTGGCATTAAGTTTAAGGACAATTCTTCCGAAGAATTTTTGATATAAACCGAATTAATTTTCAGTACTTCATCATCATTATTTACAAATTCTATACTTAGTCTATGATTTTTATCAATAATTAAATCGTCGAACAAACCGGATTTATCATCCTTGTAACCGGAATTGGTAATAATACCTTGAACAATAAGAGTATCAAATACAGAGCACCCGTTTGGGTAAATTGATTGAAGATGATAAACTCCCGGGGAAAATATTTCCGTGTAACTGCTGCTATCACCCGTTGACCACAAGTATGTCATGGAATCATCTATGAAAGAAGCTGATAGTATTTCACTTGTGTTAACGCATATTGTAGTATTTCCCAAAATCTCGACGAGAGGTGCCGGATGAATAATGATATCAATGCTGTCAATTGACTTATAGCCTTTATATTGGCTTTTAACATAATATCTTCCATTTAAATATTCAGATGAATTATCAAATTGAACATACTTTTCATTTGATTCAAATCCATTAGGACCGCTCCATTGATATTCCGTATCTTCAAATTCGGAATCCATTATTGCTCTTAATAGCAGGGGTTGGTTTTCACAAACATCTTGATAATCAATTTTCACTGAAAAGTTAAATAAGCCCTGATTGAAATTGGGCAATCCTAATCTTACTTTTTTCTCGGCAACATCACCGACATAAACAGTAGTATCAGAATAGTAACAATCTCCACCGTATTCGTCAGGATTATTAATCACACCGAGATACTTGGAACCATTGAGTGCTAAATAAATTTTTCCGTTCGGTGCTAATTGTAAAGCACCAAATGATTTTGAATTTGTATCTTTGATAATCAATACTTCTGTTGATTTTATTGCAGCAGAATCATGACCGGCAACATTATAGGAGTAAACCGTATTGGTAACATGGTCTGAAACATAGAGGATATTACCCGAAGGCGAAAACTCTAATCCGTAATTGTCTTTTCTATGTCCGGTCGGAATTCTTATGTAATCATATATCTTGCCAGTTGCATTATCAAATTTATAGAGCATGATAAAATTGAGCCCTTGCACGACTCCGGCAATTTTATCACCGGAAGGAGCTGCTTTCAACTGACCTATGTATCTTTCTTTATCAAAATAAGGAATAATTTTAC
>JBAYPL010000348.1:0-2677 GCA_041677745.1 Kapaibacterium sp. (SeqCode) | reverse complement strand
ATATTGACGGTAAACGTGTTCCTTTACTTGACGAAAATAAACAGGACTGGATAAAGCCGGGGCATGAATACATAGTCTTTATGTCAATAGCAAATACTTGCTATTATAACGATACGGATTATTTCTTTATGCGTCAAAACGGTCCAATCAATTCAGGCGTATGTATGATGTTTCCTGTAAAAAACGGTGTGGTTTATGACCCGGGGAATGATTTCGGTTTCGGACAGAATCTTGATGTAAACACATGGAAAAATATGCTTAGGACTAAAATCAATTGGATTAAACAATAATAAAAAGGAATCTAAAATGAAAAACTTCATACTATGCTGTTTCGTCCTGAGCTTGTCAATTGGGCAAGTGTTACTTGCTATAGACCCTCCTTACGACTGTTATCAGCCTGACGATTGCGGTTCAATAAGATATCCATATAAATTCTGCAATGCGTTAACCGGTGAAATATACAATATTTGCGTACAAGACCCATATAATATTACCGAAGAAGAACTTGCTCCATGGAGTTATCCAAGTGATGAATATGATTATGTACCGGAGAAATTAAATATTAATATGGCTTTAGTCAAAGCGTACGGATTGAAAATTCCGGATGCAATAATTGCCAGATATAAACAAAATGATAAATAGGATTTAAAATTTACAAAATTTCTTTCATTTTTAAAATTTTATTTGATTTTCTTGTAATAAAATCAAATTTCAATTGTCATAGTATTTGAATAAGTGCAAAATTGCAAAAAGTTTTTTATTTGTTCTCTAAATGAAAATATTTGAAAAGATTGTTGAATTGAATAAATATTAATTAATTGATTTCAAAATATTTTATGGAGAAATGCCATGCTGTTTTTTAAGTTTTTATTTTATGTAAGTATTTTTTTACTTATGGGAATTAATGTTCTGTTTTCCCAGTTTCCGCCCTGTACCGAATTAAAAGGTGGTACTGTTTACGGTGTTCCTCAGCTTCATGAAATACCTAAACTCAATACAGGTATGCCTTATGATGTATTAATAAGCTATATTGCGTTGGATAGTATAGCTTATAATGCGACTTACAATCAAATCTACGAATTTCTTGCACGTCAGACTTCCATGAACGATACGATGAGAACGATTATGAAATACTATTACAACTTACTTGACCATGACCCGATACTATATTATCAGACTGAGCAATACCATGATACAGAGATTAATGTTGAAGTCGGTACAATTGAAAGTTTATATTTGGACAGATTAAAGAAATTATCCTCAAATTATCATCTTGATTTGAGTTTACTCTACAACCGTTATATAGCACACGTAAGGGTGAGAGATACTCTTCATTTCCTTGACACTAACGGTACTTCTCCAGGACCTGCTATTAAAGTTATTGTATCAAATTCAACAGTGCTTGATTTAATTAAAGGTCAACGACTTCCTGAATGTTTACCAAACAACTATCCCAAAACAGATGAAATTATGGAAAACGAGGATTGTTTTACTTTTGTTTATGCACCAAAATGGGGGCGTGACATTGGCGGAATGAGGTATCCTTTATTGGATGAAAACAAACAGGATTGGATAAAACCAGGTTATGAATATATTGTTTTTATGTCAATTTTAAATAGTTGTTATGAAAATAATACTGATTATTTTTATTTGAGACCAACAGGTTCAACTACGAATTCAGCGGTATGTATGATGTTTCCAGTAAAAAACGGTATGGTTTACGACCCAGAAAATGAATTCGGTTTCGGCACAAATCTTGATGTAATTACATGGAAAAATATGCTGAGGGCAAGAATTAACTGGATTAAACAATAATAAAAAGGAATCTAAAATGAAAAACTTCATACTTTGCTGTTTCGTCCTGAGCTTGTCATTTGGGCAAATTCTACTTGCTATAGACCCGCCTTATGACTGTTATCAGCCTGAAGATTGCGGTTCAATAAGATATCCCTATAAATTCTGCAATGCGTTAACCGGTGAAATTTACAATATTTGCGTACAAGACCCATATAATATTACCGAAGAAGAACTTGCTCCATGGAGTTATCCAAGTGAGGAGTATGATTTTGTTCCCATGAAACTTAATTTGCCGATTTGTCCGGACTTTAATCCCCTTATAGATATGCCTGCTATTCCGGGTGGTGAAGTAATAGTTCCGATATGCGGTGGAAATACATGTTCTCATGGTGTATCTTTTAGAACAGCAGATGTAACCGGAGACATTCAGAAAGCGTTCGATTATTGGAACTGTATGTGTGGTACTCAGAATGACCATTGTCAGTGTTCGATTAAAGTCAAATTCAGTGATAATCCTCAAAAATTCAAAAATCATAAATCAGACCCAACCAGTTCATCAATAATGGATATTTATGAAAAACCGGGTTGCCAGTTTGATTGTGAAGACCTTGTAATTTACATCAATAATACGCGTGACTTTGTTAGGGCTGATAATGGCAGTACAACAGGCTTTAACAGAGTAAATGAAAATTTTTACGTTACTTCAAGTGTGATACCTGCCTTGAGAGCTGAATATCAGGCATCCGGCAGAGCACCGTATGCCTCTAATTTAACAAAAATTGTAGCGAATGAACTTGGGCAGATGCTTGGTTTAGGGCTATATAGAGAAATTGGCTTGTGTAACTGTGGATGGCCCGGGAATAATTCATCAGTTATGTCT
>JBAYPL010000347.1:0-2692 GCA_041677745.1 Kapaibacterium sp. (SeqCode) | reverse complement strand
TCATCCGCTTACGTGCATACTCTTCTCCCTCTGCTGATCTTTTTGCCAAATCATTCTCTTCATCACGGGTTAACAAAGGTATTCTATTAATCTCTTTAAGATACATTGAGAGGATATTCTCATCGTCAAACTGGTCCATTTCATTTAATATTTTTTTGCTTCGTTTCATATTAAAATCCTCCTGATTATACTCAAGCAATTTTCATGCCAACGTAGGGAGGATTTTTCATATAATTATGTTATTTATTTACTTATATAGTTTTATAGGAAACTTTCAAATAAAAGCCAGGCAACACATCAAGGTATAACTAGGTAAAAGTGTGTTAAAACAACACACTGCTTAAAAAGAAGGCAACTATTGCATCATTTTGACACACTTAGAGATATATCAGTAGAAAAAAGGTCCTTCTTGTCGATATTTGCCTCTTCTAAGTCCTCCATATCCCATGGAAAATCAATTTTTACCGTTTTAAACCACTTTTTTAGATTTCTTGTTGCAAGTGGAATCTCTGATCTTTCAACCTCATTTATAAGTTGGTACCACCTATTCTTAATCAAATCGTGAACCATGTCACCCTCTGCCAAAGAGGAGATTATCTTATTACGTTTACCATTAATATAAATACCAATTTGAATCTCATGAAATTGATGCCACTGTTCATTTAATTCAACTTGAATAGACTTATCCCTTAGAAGAAAAGCATCATTAAAACACCTAATCGCTCCATCTATTTCACGCATTTTACTAAGCACTAAGCCCATCCTAAAAAAGCACAAAGCACTCTTTATTGGATCTAAGCCCTCTTCGTTAGATAAATTTGCAGTACAGATATTTAGCGCTCTTTTATATCGATTACTCATACAATATATTTCCTCTTCACAAATACTACACACAATATACTGATTATGTGGTAAATCGGAAAGTCGATATCATCATCACCAATATATTTGTCTGTTTTTATTTTCTTTTTGATTCATTATCTTACCCCTTTCAACCAGTTTTCTCGTACACAAATATAATCATTTGAAAAACAGTAGAGAAGTTCCTTTTCGAGTTACTTATGTAATAACATTCACACAAAATTAAATTGACATTTTTATTATCAACATTTATATTAAGTACATGTGAAAGAAATTTCACCTTTTAAATTGATAGCGTAAGGGCCATGATGTCGGTCTCTTTTAAGAAGAGGCTTTATTCATGGCTCTTTTATATTTAAGGAAATCAAATACTCTAATCAACCGCCTTATATCAGATCTTTTGCTATCATTTTTAATTGTCTCAAACAGATTAGGAGTATTAATAAATAATGAATTTAAATACTCTCCTAAATCTTCAACGTTCATCTCTTCTTCAGTTAAGTACTGTAAATAATACGCTGGCGTTGATTTTGTTTTGTCGTTGCTCAAAATCCCTATAACTGATCTTTCAGTAATCTTACTCATGTATCTGTTTTTCTTTGTTGTTTCTGACAAAAAATCATCATACTGCTCAAAAATTTTTAATTTTGGAGGGATTTCACTTGTTGCGTCCTTTATATATTTATATTTTGGTAAGATTCCTGCAGATTTTTCTAATTTAACAATAGCTTGCAAAATATCATCAGCTTTAAACTTAGAGCTCAAATTATCAATGAAGATGTCTTTATATACATCATTTGAAGTTATTCCGAGCAGGCCATATTTTGACATATCGGATGATTTTCCTATAGTAACAAGTATCTGGTCTTTTTCGTAATCAACATCATCTAAATCTAAGACTTGGACTGTGTTTGAAGGCTCTGTATTGATAGTATATTCAAAAAATGCCTGGCGTAGATGTCTCAAAATTCTTACAGGGATTTTCATTTGGTAGTTTTGCATTGATTTATATAATAGAGAATAGTCGGACATGATAATTTTTGTCATCTCCAATGAACGTGATCCTAAAGAAATTGAATGGCTAGTAATATCGAAGTCTGTATTATCTTTCTCTGGGTATTCAATAAAAAACAGGCTATTTTTTAACAAGACTCTTTTATCTTCTCCAAGACAATCAAGTATTGAATCAAAGATATTTTTTATATTTAGATCAGATATAGAATAACCTAAAAAAACTACAGGGTATTCCAAAAATATTGTTAGCAATTTAGCAGAAATATATTTCATTTTAGCATCAAAGTTTTGATAATCTTTATCATCCAAAACTAATGAATTTGGCTCGTTAACAGAACCATGGATTTTATATATCTCTGCTATTCCTTGTAGGGATGAAACGAGCAACTCGGATTGTCCAACGTAACATTTAAAATTTGATAATTCATCCAAAAATGTATCATAATTCGTCGTAATTATTCCTGAAATACTTTCTTTACATAAATTTTCTAATAAATCTATTTCAGCTGTATATTGCTTAGCCTTTTGCGTGAAACTTTTTATATAGTATGCCATTTCTGCTTTGAGAGGTTTGACACCTTGAGTAACTTGTTCACATAATTCAACGTCATTAGTTCTAAAATTCTCGTCTTGATACCATTTAGCATTAAAATCCTCAGAAATAATTGAAGCTAGCTTTGGTAGATTTAATATACCATCTCCACTATTTCTAGCTTGATTTTCATACATACTGTACGAATATTCATCTTTAGCTATTTTAGATATAAAATGCTTGAGTAGTTCAAGCCAATTAGGTGTATTAAAATAACGCCTTGTT
>JBAYPL010000346.1:0-2703 GCA_041677745.1 Kapaibacterium sp. (SeqCode) | reverse complement strand
GCTTGCTGCCCCCTCATTATTCTCCTGATTTACTGAAAGTATATGTCAAATCTGAAAATGCAGATAAATTTAACGAACTTGTTACTAATTACGATGCTGCTTCCAATCGTATTACGGCAGTAACAGAATCATTCGGAGAATTTATCGTTGGTTTCAATCGGGAAACAAAGCAAATAATGCCTCCGACTCTTGCATATCCAAAAGATGAAGAACAACTCTTAGCAGATGAAACAATAATATTGAAATGGAGTGCCACCGGAAGAACCGATAATTTTATACTGCAAATAGCTCGTGATTCTGATTTTGAAAATATATTATTTGATTTTAAAGACAATCAATCATCACTCCGATATATCTATGGTCTCAATATCGGAGAATATTTCTGGAGGGTCAAGTCTGTTTACCGAGATATTGAGAGCGATTGGTCGCCAGTACGGAAGTTCACTTTGGGAGATAAATTCCTTACCATCACATCACCAAACGGTGGTGAAATCTTCGAAATTGATTCAAGTTACATAATCCGTTGGGAGACTAATCTGAATGATTCCTTAAAGATTGAGTTACTCTTCGAAGATGAAGTAGTCAGTACAATTGAGAAAGGTATATTCAGCTATTACAATTCATACAAATGGACTGTTCCAAATACATTAAGCATGGGCGACTTTTACAAAATCAGGATTAGTAGTATCAAAGACGGTACAATGGTAGCCGAAAGTGATGACTATTTCATAATTCCTCCGCCTGTCAGTGTAGAATACACAAACTCACTCTTCGACTCAAACATCATCATATCTCCTAATCCGTCAGATTCGTGGATTAATATAGCTTTACCCGATTACTTACGAATCGGAGATGCTGAAAATATAAGTGTGTTGAGTATGCTTGGCACTGATATGAGGAATGAAGTCAAAATACTTGGTAATTTTGCGGCAGGAGCTGTTATAAAAATGGATGTTAATTCATTGCCTGCAGGAATTTACATCATTAAGATTGCTAATAGGTTCCAAAAGTTTATTAAGTATTGATTCTTTATAAACGAAAAAAATGTCTGCATGATGTACAAGTCGTGCAGACATTTTTATTAATTTACATAAAGCGAGTTTGTCAAATTTTAATCTTTCATAATATCTTCATCATCCACTAATAATTTAATACTCCACATACCTCTCAAATCACCGGACTTATAGTCCACTGCTTTATCCTCCGGATAGAGTTTCTTAATTACATCATAATTATCAGTGCTCACAGTATTTCCGACAGAACCATGGCAATTTTGGCATAATCCTTGAGCATATATTGGTCTGACATACCATATCTCCTTATCGGATATTTTAATAATACTGTCTTTAATCAAGGTACCGGAATCATGGAGACTGCCAAAGTGGTTAAGAATTTCTAATTCTGACTCATCGGGCTTGTTCAAGGGGTTACGATACTTAATGCTGGTACGGCGAATCTTCGCGGAATATAATTCAGATAATGAATCAGTGATGGGATAAGCTGCCGTCTTACAGAATTCCACAGCACCGCTTACACCATTTGCCGCCATTGCTGTCATGAGATTAAGCCTGATTGCATTAAAGCTTTCCTCTGATACTTTATGTCCGAGTTCAAGGTATTTTTTTTGGAAAGTAGGAGAATTGAAATCATTGGGATTAGAATCGTTGTCCTTGGAATCGCATGCCATCAAAGTAATTAATATCAGAGCCACTAAAATCGGTTTTATGTTAATCCGCATCAAATAATCCTTTATTATTATTAAAAAATCCAAAGCATATCGCATATTACAAAAGTATAAAAATAATGATATGATACAAAAAATTAAATAAATTAGATTTTCATTCTAATATTACAAGATAATCGGAGAAGTATCGTTTCTAAGCAAATTGTTGTATAATGCAGGAAGATTTACATGAATTTTGAAGAAATATTTTCCAAGTATGAAAATATAGCAGTTTACGGTATGTCAAAACAACCGGTAAAACCGGCACACTCTGTACCTGCATTCATGAAGAAACAAGGATATAACATAATTCCAATAAATCCTACTGCCGATAGAATACTCGGACTAACTTCGCATTCAAGATTGATGGATGTGCCTGATGAAATTCATATATTAAATATTTTCAGACCATCACAAGATATACCTAAGATACTCGAAGAAGTTGCTGTAAGGAAAAAAGAGCGGGGTGATATTTCCCTGATTTGGTTACAAGAAGGTATCACTTGTGAAATTGGCAAGGAATTTGCTGATACCTTAGGAATTGATTATATTGAAAACAGATGTATGTACAAGGATTATGTAGTATTAGGAACGCATGAACGTTGATTTAAGAAACAAATATCAGAATTGACATTTTTTTTATTATCTTTGTAACAAAAGGGTAAATTTAGTTATATTTGTTTTTAGTGATTGACAAATTTTAAAAATTAGGAGATGTATTTATCGAACAAACTGCTACGTTTTGTGTTTATAATCGTTATTTATTTTTTGTATGATTCGGTAGAAATTTGAATCAAAAACATTTACTAAATGTTTGTATCAATTTAAGTGTAGTAAAGAATTGCGTTGCAGTATTGTAAAATCAGCTCCTATAATAGTAGCCTGCTTACTGTTTTGTACGGGAAAGACCCTGTCACAGAGCAGCAGTACTGTTATACCGTTGACAAATTCGATAGGTTCACTGACATACAGCTACCTGC
>JBAYPL010000345.1:0-2711 GCA_041677745.1 Kapaibacterium sp. (SeqCode) | reverse complement strand
TTTTTCGAAAAGGTACACGGTATTTGTTACACCACTGGTAGAGAAGTTTATTTCCACTTAAACACAAATTTGCTTTCAGTGAATCTTTTTCATAATAAATGCCAGAATGAATTACTTCACTGTTCCTGGAACTTATTTCATTTCCAAAGGATTTATGTTTCTCAACAACCAGAACGCTGTAACCGCAAGAAGAAATTTTTGCAGCCAGTGCCAATCCGACAACACCTGCACCAACAATTAATACATTATAATCTGCCATTTAAAATCTGTTTATATAAATATTTCCAAGAATTGAATCAGTTGTGTTGTGCATCAGAATTTTTTCGATAATTTTGTTAGTCAATACTGCTCCTGAAGGCAGCAATTTTAATCCTTTTTCTGTGTAAATATCTCGTGTAATCTTCATATTTTCTTTTAAATCGGTTAATAGCACAGCTACTTCATTCTCAATTTTTTCTGAAATCTCGAAAGATTTAACATAGTGTTCGAGCAAGATTGTAACACGCTGGTCATACAATCTTGAGGCTTCTTTCTTAATTATATCAACTGCTTGTCCGGGTGATTTTTTATATTGATAGACCAATTCTTGATAGTCTAAAACAACTCTTATGATTCGAGATTCAAAAGGAATTTGCCAAGATTTCAGACGTTCGGGAATACCGCTCCCGTCGAAATTTTCATAGATATGGTAAACAGTTTTACTTACTTCCGAAAACCTTTGAACACTGCCTAAAATGTCCTTACTCAGCTTAGGCACTTGGTACATGATTTCGTTAGTTGGTCGTCCGCTTTTCATTATCGGTTCTTTGATAAAATTATCATTGAGGTAAATCCTGCCAGCGTGACACAAATAAGCGGCAATTTCCAAATCTCGAATTTGCTCGCTTGAAAAATCTCCGTAAGATTTAGCAATCCATACTGAGCATTCTGCTACTTTTCTCAGAATATCTGTGGAAGATGGTATTCTTGCTTCAAGAAATTTTACGGACAATTTAATCATATCTTGAATTTCCTGCTCAAGTTGGTTAGCCAGGGATAAAAGGAGATTGTTTTCATTCTTGATATGTTTTTGCATTTCAGTAACTCTGATGGCTGCCTTTATTCGAGCAAGTAGTTTCACGTTGCTGAACGGCTTTGCTATATAATCATCAGCTGCGAGAGTTGTGGATTGGTCTTGCTTCAAGTCGTCATCATGTGCTGTGATAAGTACAAAGTAAGTATCTTTAAAGTCCTTTTCCTTCCTAACAAAATCCAGTAATTCCAAACCACTTTGACCGGGCATCGAAATATCTGAAATAACAATTTCCGGCTTTTCCTTTTTAATAATCAATAAGCCATCATTGCCGTCTTTAGCTGTAAATAAGCTCAGCTCACTAAAAGATTTCTCAATCAGTTTAGAAATTGTCAATAAAGTTGCGGGCTCGTCATCAATAACCAAAACTTTGATATTGCTCATGATAAACTCCTTATTCTTTAGGCAAAAATTGATTAATCGCAATGTGTTTAACCAAGATACTCACTCTACGATTACTGTTGTCAAACGGATTATCCGGAGTTTTCAGCTTTTGGTCAGCATAACCTGTAACTTTATTAAGCTGTCCGTCCCAAAAACCGTAGGACTGTAAAATTTTACGAGCCGAATTTGCTCTATCGGTAGATAAGTCCCAATTAGTATATGCACCATTACTTTTATAAGCTCTTGCATCAGTATGTCCTTCAAGCTCTACATAATTTGGAAGTTTCCCTATTTCCTCAGCTAAAATAATCAATATTTCTTCAGCTTGTTTGCTTAATCGTGCACTTCCAATTTCAAAAAAGCAATTATCGGTTGACTCGACTAATTCGATTCTAAGACCTTCTTTAGACATCTCAATCTTTATATTATCTATTACTTGCTGCATTTCAGGCTTGCTGTTTTTTAAATTTTGGATCATATTACTTATGACATCTCTCACTTGCGATACTCTTTTGGCAGCTTCCGAGCTGTCAGAAGCAGCTTTTTGCAAAATTCTGTTAAACAAAGTATCAGCAGTTTCTTTATCAAATTTTATAATATGGTTACTACTGCCATCATTATTTCCTTTAGTACTTGGATCAGCAAAATTCAAATCTACCGGAACTGAGCCGGTTTTTCTTTCACCTGTTAAGATACTGTATTCAAAAGGGTGATTAAAGTAGTCAGATACAGCCTGCTTAACTTCATCGCTGGAACCCAATATCCACATCACGATAAAGAATGCCATCATCGCTGTAACAAAATCTGCATAAGCCACCTTCCAAGCACCACCATGATGACCATGCGGTGCTCCCTTTTTTACTTTTTTAATGATTATAGGTTGCTCTTTTTGATGTCTGTCTTCAGCCATTATTATTGCCGTTTAATTATTTTTGATTGCATCTTCTGTTTCATTAAAGCTTGGTCTGTCGTGCGGTGCGATTGAACGTCTGCCGTATTCTACAGCTACTATAGGGGGCATACTCTTGCTGAATGCAAGAAGTGAGGCTTTAATCACCTCCAAGTATTTTCCTTCACCGTGAGCCATGCTTTCCATATTTCTTGAAAGTGGACCAACAAAACCATAAGCCAACAACACACCCATGAAGGTACCAACCAAGGCGCCACCAACCTTTGCACCGACAGTCGCTGCTCCTTCGGTAATAACTAACATAGTTACGATAATTCCAAGAACAGCTGCAACAATACCCAATCC
>JBAYPL010000344.1:0-2716 GCA_041677745.1 Kapaibacterium sp. (SeqCode) | reverse complement strand
TATGGCTCGTTTTTACATTCTATATTTATTATTAATAGCCACAACTTCAACGGCTTTATCACAGAGCATAAATGTCTCGGAGGTCTATGCATCAAATTATCCGGAAGTAAGTGCGTATTTTTCCGCTTTTGATAATTTCGGTAATTATTTTACAGACATAAGCTCCGACCAAATGCAAGTTATCGAGAATGGTTATCTCATTCCGGCTGAACTGATTGAAATCAATTGTACAAGTAACTTACCTGTAAATGTAGTGCTGGCTCTCGACAGAAGCAGTTCAATGAATGAAGAATATGATGGAGAAGCACTATGGGATTGGGTTGTTGCGGGAGCCACAGAATTTATTGAAAGTTTTAATTATGGCGACAGCTCGAAAATTGCTATCATATCATTTTCAGGAAATACGAAATTAGTTTGTAATTTTTCCAATGATAAGCAAGAATTATTAGATTCATTAAGAAGGATTCCTGATGCTTATGGCGCTACAAACTTCAATGACCCATTTTTTAATGCCACTCATGGAATTTTTGAATTACTTAAAACTCGTCCGGGACACCACAGACGTTCGGTTGTATTTCTCTCAGACGGCAATCATGAATCGGGTGTAGTACTCCAAAGAAGTGACATAAGTAAAACATTAAACGAAATGAATATCAGGTTCTACGGAATTTCCCTAATGGTGGACAGCAGTCCCGATTTAGCTCGTTGGGCAAAGGAAACTGCCGGCAAGAATAGCTTCATTTATTCGAAAAGTGAATTAAGCCATATATACAGAACTTTTGCTGCAGACTTAGTAATGACTGTCGTTTGCGAACTGAAATGGCTCAGTCCTGATATCTGCGACATTAGTGAAATTAACAAGAATGTTCAAATTACCTTTATACCTTATCTTCTGAGCGCCGACCGCTCATATCAAGCCCCTGAGTCTTCCATTGTCCATGTTGATACCGACCTGGCGGTCTATGATTTCGGCGATCCGGACTTAGGCAGCAACTCTACCAGAGAAATCACCATAACACCAAGGCTGAAGCCAATTATGATTAATGACATGTTTATTCACCCTATGGAATTTTTCGAGATTATTGACTGGGGTGACAATACAGGCATTAAGCCGAGCTTCCCGATGGTTATCGGTTCCAACAATGAATTGAAATTGAAAGTTAGATATAAGCCCGAAATAATTAGAAAATACAGACAAGCAACATTAACAATTGACGGTACACCTTGTCCGATAGAAATTCCGCTTGTCGGTGGATTCCAACAGGTCAAAATTGACAGTCCGAGCGAAGGAGAATTTCTTTCAAGATGCGACACTGTCGAAATTAAGTGGAGCGGTGTACCTGCCGATGTAATTGTGGACATACATTATACCACGAACGGAGGAAGCAGCTGGCAACTCGTAGCAAGTAAAGTGTCCGGGAATAAATATAATTGGTTTCCGGGTTTCTCCTCTGATAAATTTCAACTAAAAATAGAAGTATCAAACCAATTTGACTATGACTTCATTCGCTCCTACGGCGGCACCGGAAACGAGTTTGCCACATCATTGGATTTACAGGAAAACGGTTTATACCATACTGTATGCGGATATTTCGGAGAGAGCTTAAATATTGCAGGTAAGCAGCATAGTTCTAACGGAAAAAATGATTTATTTGTTGCTAAGTTTGATTTGGACGGTAATCCTATTTGGGTTAATACTGCCGGTTCTGAATCAGGCAACGATGAAGCTTACGGAGTTGATTTCGACCGCAGAAACAATGTCTATATAACAGGTGTAGCATATCAGGGAATTAAATACGGAGCAATCAGACCACAATTAGAATTGCCGAATATGAAATATTTATTTATTTCAAAATATTCTTCATCGGGACAATATGTAAACTCTGCATTTTTAGGACCTTCGTCTTATTATGATACATTTGAAGCCGAAGGTATTAAAATTAGGACCTCATCAGAAGAAGGAAAGGCTAACAGTATAATTGTAATCGGCAAATACCACGGTTTCTTCACTCGAATAGACTTAGGGGTCACATTGCCGGCAAAAGAAAAGACCAAGCCCGGATATTTTACTGCTGTATATGATGAATATTTAAATTTGATAGAACTGTATCCTTCAATAATTGACAACGAAGGATTTTCTGACACAACATCAATGAACAGTGTATCACTGACTCGATATTCAACTGGCAGTTTCGGCGGTTCGCAAAAGATACATGGTCTTAATCTTACATCTGCAGGTCAATCAGACTTCTGGATAAGTAAATTTGCAAAGAACCCTGTCAGCTTTGATTCTACCGGTTTATTCACTGTAAAAAGACCTGTATTGAGCTCTAAAAGTGATACTTATGATTTCGGTGACGTTGTTTTCGGCGAGGAAGTTGAGCAAAATGCGGAGAAATTCCTCTTTAACAATAATGAATTACCGTTTACTATTACCGCTTATACAATACTCGACGTTGCAGGCAAGCCAATGACTGACTTTGAATTAAGGAATGAAATTATCGGATTGGTATTGATGCCCGGTGATTCCGTCAGCCTCGATTTATGGTTCAAGCCGGCTTACCTGAGTCATAGGACGGCGACATTAAGTATCAAAGGAATATGTGCTTCAGACTTGCAAATCACACTTAAAGGTAATGGTGTATGTGGAGGTGAGGCACTCGAAATACATGATTTCGGTGATGTAAGCCTCAATAAACAAGTTTTTGACACTCTT
>JBAYPL010000343.1:0-2748 GCA_041677745.1 Kapaibacterium sp. (SeqCode) | reverse complement strand
CTCATATCGAGCTAAATCACATCAGTTCGTACCATACAGGAATATTCGATGAATCAGCTGCGGAAATACCGGCTTATGACCCCATAACAAAACGATTATTCGTGGTTAAAGCAAACAATGCATTAATTGACATATTCGATATATCTGATGTCAATATAATTCAGAAGATAAATTCAATAGATTTGTCATTTCTTGGTAAAGGTGTGAATAGTGTAGCAGTCCATAACGGAATTTTAGCAATAGCAGTCGAAAATAACAAAAAGACTCAGAATGGAATTACTGCCTTTTTCAATACAGAAGGAGAGTACCTTAGTCATTATGAGGTTGGAGCATTACCGGATATGCTGACTTTTACTCCTGACGGAAATTATGTAATAGTGTGTAATGAAGGGGAACCGAATAATGACTATTCCAAAGATCCTGAGGGTACAGTAAGCATCATTGATATAAGAAACGGCGTTATGAATGCTCTTGTAAACACTGCCGATTTCAAGAGTTATGATGGAATGGAAGATGAACTTCGTAAGCAAGGAATTAGAATATTCGGACCAAATGCTGTTGCATCAACAGACTTTGAACCGGAATATGCAGCAGTATATGATAATAGTCAGTTTGCCGCAATTACGTTACAAGAGAATAATGCTATTGCCATCATCCATATACCCAGTGCTACAGTAACACAACTGATACCATTAGGATTAAAGGACCACAGCATTACAGGTAATGGGCTTGATGCAAGTGATCGTGACGGAATCATCAATATAACGGAATGGCCTGTCAAGGGTATGTATCTGCCTGATGCCATTGCTACATATTCCGTCAACGGCACAAGGTATTTTGTAACAGCCAATGAAGGTGACGCCCGTGAATATGATACTTTTGAAGAAGAAGCACGCATTAAATCACTTGTTCTAAATACGGAATCATTTCCTAACGCATCATATCTACAAAAAGATGAAAACATAGGCAGACTCAATGTCACAACGGTAAACGGAGATCATGACGGAGACGGTATTTACGAAGAGTTGTATGTTTTCGGTGCTCGTTCATTTTCCATTTGGGACCAATCAGGAAATCAAATTTGGGATAGTGGTGATGAATTTGAGAAAATCACCTCTGAGATATATCCGAATAAATTCAATGCATCAAACTCCGACAATGATTTTGATTCGCGAAGTGACAACAAAGGACCGGAACCGGAAGGATTATTCGTCACTAATTACCGAGGTGAATGGTATGCTTTCATAGGTTTAGAGAGAATCGGCGGGATAATGATATATAATATCAACAATCCTGAGGAACCATATTTCGTAAATTACACAAACAACAGAGATTTTAATGCATTGTTCTCCGATTCGCCAAGTAAAGAAGAGTTAATTCAAATCGGCGATTTAGGAATTGAAGGTCTTATTAGAATTCCTGCAAACGAATCCCCTAACGGTCAAGATTTGATAGTTACTGCAAATGAAACGAGTGGAAGTATTTCAATATTCAGCTTAATCAGTAACCCTGAATTAAATGTTAAAAACTTAATAACATGTAAGGGTTCAGAAGTAATGCTAGGCAATTACGATTTCGAAAACAACATAAGCAATACCGTACTTTACGGTTCCGGTGATTATGACATACAATGGGAACCTTCAATACTTTTAGATAACTCAAATTCACCGAACCCGATTTTTATTCAACCTTTTGCTTCACAAAACTTCTCAGTCAAAGTCACAGACAATGTTAGCGGAATAACAATCAGTGATATTGTCAATGTAAAAGTAAAAGAGACACCCTCAATTTCAATGCCGATATTAATGAACCATCCGAAGAATACTCCACTTGATTTGACACAATTAATCAGTAATATCAATGGTGGTACTGCTCCTTACTCTGTGCAGTGGAGTCAACTTGTAAACGGAGAATACATAAACATCAATAATCCGACAGACATAATACCTGCAACCGGAATAAATAAATTTTTCGCTACAGCCCTTGATTCCAATGCTTGTACGTCAAAGCCGAAACAATTAGTTGTCTATGTAAGTCCAAGGAAAGATGGTATTGACAGTGAAATAATAAAAAGCGTCAACGGTACTATTGTTTTCGCTGCTTATCCGATACCTGCAGTCAGCGAGTTAAACACTCTGATTGAATTAACCGAGTCCAAACCTGCAATCTTGAGAATTATTGACACAGAAGGTTCAGAAATTATCAGCAATACTATAATTCCGGGCAATACTGAGAACACAATCAGCGTATCCGAGTTAGCATCAGGAGTTTATTTTATACAAATCGAAACAGATGATGACTTTGCAATTATGAAATTTATTAAACAATAAATCATAAAATTTTCAAATAATACCCTGTCTTGAGGAAACAAGCAGGGTATTTTTTTATTTATGATTGAGAATTTGTAAGTAATAATTTTGTACTTTCTTTGTATGATTTTTAATATCAAAATATTCCAAAGCCCTACTCCTACCATTTACAGCAGCTTTAGTTCTGAAATCATCATCATCGAAAAATTTCAATATTGCTTCAGCCAATTTTCCTGAATCCTTCTCTGGAACCACTATACCGGTATCAACCGTGATTGCTTCTCTTACGCCCTTGACATCGGTACCAATAACAGGAACACCGCACGCCATAGATTCAAAAAGCACTCTGCCCATACCTTCGGTGCCCTCATGTGACGGGAGTACTAACACATCACTCGCCTGCATTATCGTATGAATATTATTTTGTTGCGGAAGAATT
>JBAYPL010000342.1:0-2763 GCA_041677745.1 Kapaibacterium sp. (SeqCode) | reverse complement strand
TCTGCAACTGTCCAGATGAAGTTTATAATTTGTTGTAGATTCTGTGTATTTAAGCTCATATTTTAATTTGTCTTTCTTTTCAATTTGTCAATACACGCAAATGTATCAATTTTCGTTGGTGCATCGGCAAGAAAACAGCTCTTTTGCAAACTTCGGTCGTGCGTTGGCTTGTGTGATTTGCAAATGTGCTGTTTTGTGCGTTGGCATTTTTCATTTTTCTTTCTTTCTGTCTTTATGTAGCAAATTGTCCGCTGTGTCGTTGTCTTCTTACACTTGCCGATAACTCATTTATTTACGAATGCTCAATAAATGATTTACAAAATTAGGGAAAATTATTCTTTCTACCAAAAATATATTGGGTGACTCTACGTTTCGCAGCTACCCGAAGGTGGCGGATTTCGGAGCACTTCACTGTCAATATACGATGACGTTTATATATGCACTACCTTTCAAAATAGCACTACCTGCCCGCTTGATTTTAGCCTTTGTTATGCCTTTGTGATTCATATTGTCCTGAAAATAAATTTAATTCTATTGGTAAGGTTTGTTCGTTTTTTTGCTGAATAAAGTCAAGTCTGAATTCATCCTTTATTTTTCCATTATTTTCAAGTCTGTCAATTATCATTTTGTAGTAGTCTGGATGCAATTCACAGCTTATATAATTTCGTTTTAAATCTTTGCATGTAAATAATTCACTACCACTTCCACCAAATAAAATAAACACATCGTCACCTTCCTGTGTGCATGACTTAATAAGCATTTCAACCAATTTTAATGGAATTTGACAAGAATGAAATGTTTTATCTTTGCTTACATTTTTTACTAAATCGAAATAAAACCAACTATATGGCATACGTCCCAAATGACCTGCTGCGATGCGTCCTTGTATTCTTTTATCTGTAGGGTTTTGATATGGCACAGCTACATTGTCTTTGTAAAATTTATTGTCTTTGCTTTTTGTTGCGTGCAAAATGCTTCTATGTGCAGTTGTAAAACGTCTTGGGCTATGACCTACATTCGTGTTGTATATCCAAACATAATCTTGTACATCATAAGCATTGTCATCTAAAAACTTAACTCTCATGTGAGCGTTTTGTTTTGGATAGTTCATCATAAATAAACTCCCTGTAGGTTTTAAAACTCTCAAACTTTCTTTTGTGAGTTCAATATACCAATCAATATAATCGCTCCATTTTTGAGTGTAGTTTTTTCCTGCATAATTAATCCCTACATTATAATCAGGGTCGCCATAAACCATATCCAATGAATTGTCAGGAATACGTTTTAAGACAGTTATAACATCTTCATTAAAAACTTTATTTCTGTACTTCTCAATCATACGACTAATTTTTTTGAATTAATTTATATGAAGATGATTTTACAAACTTAATTGATGTAATGTCAAGAGGTTTTGAAAAAGTATATGCCCATAATTTCAAAACATCTCCCGTTTTAGATTTTTCTCTAACTACATAAACTCCATATATCTCTTTAATCCTGCCTTTTATCGCATCTTGAAGATTTGCATTATAGTAATACAAAAATGGATGATATAATTGATATACAGAAAAGCTATCTGGTTTTCCATTCTTAGCTTCAAAAACGCCAATAATCCCTTTAAATTCTATAGTTAAATCAACTTCTATTTGAATATTGGTCAATTCAAGTTTTGCTTCCTTACCGAAAGAATACTTAAAAGATGTCTTAGTTCTATGAGGAAAATATGTCTTTGGCCTTTTTAAAATATCTATATCTTCAAATTCAGTATCTTTTCCAAAAAGAAAATGATGTAAAATTCGTTGATTATTAGCAACTGACAAAATGTTGCTTTCACTTGAATTATATTGATTTAGCAAACTTTTTTTATAATTCCATTTTATTGATTTTTGTATAGGTTCAAAATCGTGATATACTTTTTCGATACCCTTGATAAATTTATGTTTACCGCTTCCGATGTGAATTATCGCTAAGTCATTTTTTATCAAAATTTCAGGGAGTTTTACTTTACTGTCAAGTTTAGTAACATCAAAAGGGTTACCAAACCCAACTTTCTTGCAAACATCTTTGACAATGTCATTATGAAAAACATAGTCATTTTTACGCTTACAAATTTTATATAGTTCTTCAATTACTTGTTCTTTCTTACTTGCCATATAGTTTATTTTTTTGGACAAAGTTAGTCATTTTTATTCAATTTCATTTTCTGTCTTTTTTTCAGCATAAGGCATAACAATTGTATAAACGCAATTGTATAGTTTTTATTAAATAAATTTATTATAATTTCTCATTTACCTACATCCTCTCAATAAACAATTTACAAAACTAGTGATAATTATTCTTTCTACCAATAAAATATTCAAGCGGGACAAATGCTCCTTTCTTCTATCTGTCAAAATATTATAGTTATTTTTAAAAATAAATATGAGATACCTACACGCTTAGGATTTCTTATCTTGATTGAATAATATAATTGAAAATATACCCTATCTTTTTCGTTTATAATGAATTTGAACCAATCCTTTATCAAAGGATTTTACTTCTACAAATTCAAGTAGTTGTTCGGGTCTGTTATTTTTAAAAAGTCTTGTCCCGCTGCCTAACAAAATCGGTATTACAGAAATAATTAATTCATCTATTAAGTCGAGCTTCAATAGTTCATTGATAATTTCGGCACCACCGTCACAATAAATATTTTTGCCTTGAACTGATTTAAGGTTTTTGATTAATTCAGTCAATTCTCCTGTATAAAATACAATTCGACCT
>JBAYPL010000341.1:0-2763 GCA_041677745.1 Kapaibacterium sp. (SeqCode) | reverse complement strand
TAATCGCAAATTTTTATAATGAGCCAAAATTAATAATTTTAACAAGGTTAATTTCGCTTGTTTTTTTAATAAATTCTTTTGGAATTGTACAGAATGCTATTTTGATTCGAGATTTAAATTTTAAGAGCCAAACGATCTGTAATATAGTAGGTCTAGTGGTTTCAGTTATTATTGCAATAATTATGGCTTTTCAAGGGTTTGGAGTGTATAGCATTGTGGCACAAGCAATTTCACAAGCGATAGTAACAAACTTATTTTTTTGGATTTATTCCGACTGGCGTCCTAATGGAGGATTTAAGAAAGAATCCTTCAAAAGACTATGGAAATTCGCATCACAAATTCTTGCAACGAATATAATTGCTAAAATCGTTGAAAATATTGACAATTTGCTCATTGGAAGAGTGTTTTCCGCAACTGATTTAGGCTACTATGTTAGGGCAAAAAGCTCAAAACAACTTCCTGAGCAAATATTTGGGGGTATATTAAGTACAACAGCATTCGCAGTATTATCAAAAGTTAATCAAGATAAAGATGAATTTAACAGGGTACATTTAAAGTTTTTTAATTTATGTGCATATGGGTTTTTCCCGATTGCATTTGGATTAATTGGCATTTCTAATTCTTTTACCATTTTACTGTATTCCGAGAAGTGGATTCCTTCTGTCCCTCTCTTACAAATAATTGCAATTAGTAGTATTCCAATATTTATTGGGACACTTTTTACTCAAACAATAATGGCAAATGGCAACGGTAAACTGTATTTCAGGTTGAATACCACAAAAAGACTAATTGGATTATTATCCATTCCTTTTGGAATATTTTTAGGATTATATCCTTTTTTAATCGCTTTTCTCGTTATCAGCTTTATTGGTCTATTCTTGGATATCTACTATACTTCGAAGTTACTTCTTATTCCTGCAAAGAAATATTATTTAAGAATGTTTTTGCCTTTGCTTATGTCTGTGGTTATGTGTATTTGTGTTCTAGCATCAACGAAACTGCCTATTAAAAGTCATTTTGTTTCCCTAGCAATTCAAATATCTGTTGGAATAATATCTTATTCTTTAATGTCAATTACATTTAAAGTTGAAGAATTTTTTATTTTCAAGTCTGTAGTTATTGAACAGATAAGAAGTTTTCAATCAAGATTTGCTAAAAGGTTCAATTCTTGATTAATTTTATTACTTTTCTTATTAGTGTACCTAATGGTAGATTATACAAAATAAAAACAAGTTTTGTTTTAACTTGTCCATCTTTTCTACTTGCTTTCAAAGATTTTAAAGCATGTTTAATTACTAAAATTCTATTCCCTACAAAATCATAATGTTCACATGACTTTAAATGGCAATATGCAATCATTCTATTCTTTAATGCTATAGGTATGTGTTTTGCAATATCAGGATTCGAAAATATTATTTTTAGTCCTTCAAGGCGGTTTTGACCAGTATCATATTTAAGATTCCCAGAATTATCATCATGAATAACCATTACAGATGTGTGCTCTATGATTGGATAAGCTGGATAGTTAACAACAATACGAAGTAATAATTCAGTGTCTTGACCAATTTTAATTTTTGGATTAAATAAATTGTCATTTAAAATAGTTCTTTCAATGCACATTCTGGGTGTTGGCACACCATTTTTATGATCTAAATAATATTCTATAGGATTCTGATTTCCGATAGTAGGTAATATTCTTTTACTTATCTCCCCAGTTTGTTTGTTGTGTGAAATTGGCATTGTATAAAATACTGCAATTTTTTGATTGCATGATAAAATAAATTCGTAGAACACTTGGAGATGATTTTCAATATAATAATCGTCATCGTCTAAGAAGCATATGTATTTGCCAGTCGAGTTTACGATTCCAATATTTCTCGTACCTCCTTTATGCAAATTCTTTAAATTATGAAAAACTTTAATTTTTGAACAATTAAGGCTATCCAAATATTCCTTTGTCTCATCAGTACTTGCATCATTGACAATAACCAGTTCCCAACTATTAAAGCTCTGACTTACAACTGACTGAATCGCAATCTTTAAAAGTTCTAATCTATTAAAGGTGGGTAATATTACAGAAAAGAATGGCGTTTCCAAATTATTAGTATTCTACAATGTTGATAAATATCTGTAATTGTTTGAAGCAATAACAGCGACACTTTTTTGTCCCGAATAGACAACGTTTATAAAATTAATGTTTTTATTTTTTAATATTGATAGTAAGTCATCAACTGTATTTTTTTCACCCATGCGGTTATAATCATCAAATATTATAATAAACTCACTGTCTATGTTAAAATCTTCAACTAAACTAATAATATCATACCTAGAATAAGGTTCGGAGCCAAATGGACCATCAACTAAATATAAATCATAACTTTCGTGGACATTATTTTTAAAATCTGAGTAACTGTTAACCAGATGTCCTTTGATACTTCTTTTTGTAAGTGGACATGTAATAATTTCGGATTTAGAGTAAAGCTCATAAGATTTATTAAAAATCTCAACCCAATTTGCGTCATGTTCAACTATGTGATGAGTTGTTTCATTAAGATAGTTTCTAACATATGTTGAAATAAATTTTGACGATTCACCTAACCCTAATTCTAATATTCTTTGCGGTTTGTAATCATATAGAACTTTGTTAAGTATGTAAAATAAAGTGTAATTGCCAGCCCAACGTCCTATATATAAGTTTTGACTCTCAAGTGCGCTTTTGCCTCTTATGGAATCATGGAATCTTTGTGCCCATAGAATCTCATT
>JBAYPL010000340.1:0-2775 GCA_041677745.1 Kapaibacterium sp. (SeqCode) | reverse complement strand
TTTCCTTTTTATTGTTTAATATAAAACTCATAAGCTTAAATAATCTCAGTATCACGAATTGTAACGATAAGTATTATAATTAACTAAACACTCAAAAATGCCATCGGGAAATTGATTTTACAATTATTACTAAATAAGTCAGGTAGCATCTGTCTTACAAATCCTGAAAATATTTTCAGGTATTATAAGAGAATTTTTCAAATAATATTTTTCTATTTTCAAAAAAAGTGTTATTTTTGTTGTTCTAAACTTTTAGTGGAGAAAAAAAGAGTTATGACTACATTAGAGTATGTGAATAATTTAGCTCTTGAGAGAGCTGAAAGCGTCAAAAAAAATAAAGACGGCGATAATTACAAAGAAGTGCCTTCATTTCGTGAAGGTGATACGGTTGTTGTTGCAGTAAGAGTTGTGGAAGGCGAAAAGGAACGTGTCCAGAATTTCAAAGGTATTGTTCTCGGGATGCGTGGCTCAGGTATAAATAAAACATTCACCATAAGAAAGGTGTCAAACGGCATTGGTGTTGAACGTGTATTCCCCGTTTTCTCACCTATGATTCAGTCCATTTCAATCGAAAAGAACGGACGCACCAGAAGAGCCAAGCTCTACTACCTCCGAGGCATGTCAGAGAAGAAAATCCGTCAGAAACTCAGCTGATTATAAGAGGAAAATTATTTTTCAGAAAGCTGCCGTAGATTCCGGCGGCTTTTTGCGTTTATAAAAATTTAATGAAATAATATAAATTATGGCTGAAAAAGAATTAATTAGTATAGCATTTCTTATTGTCGGCAGCTTGATGCTTTATTTTGGAGCTGACTTCCTTGTTAAAGGGAGCTCACGACTTGCATTCAAACTTGGAATAACTCCTTTGATTATTGGTCTGACTGTTGTAGCATTCGGAACAAGTTCTCCTGAACTTGTGGTTAGTCTGTCTGCCGGTTTTGATGGGAACAGTAGCATAGCACTCGGCAACGTCATTGGTTCTAATATATGTAATATTGCTTTGATATTAGGCTTGGCTGCTTTAATCAAACCGCTCGAAGTCAATATACGTGCAGTCAGCAGTGATCTATGGATTATGTTAATCGCAAGTGCTGTTGTGATTATTATGGCATTAGACGGAGACTTGGATACTTTAGACGGCATAATTTTAATATTAGGCATAATTGGGTATATAGTTAATATTATTAGAAAATCATCAAAGAATAAACCTGAAATTGATATTGATTTAACAGACGGTGGCAAGAGCATAAAAGATAAGACTTATTTCCAAATATTCCTAATTGTACTCGGACTCGTGGTTCTGATGGTCGGTGCTAATCTGTTTCTGGAAGGTGCCGTCAATATAGCCGAGTCTCTTGGAGTTTCTAATGCAGTTATAGGGCTTACCGTTGTGGCTCTCGGTACAAGTTTGCCGGAACTTGCAACTTCTACTGTGGCAGCCGTTAAAGGAGAATCTGATATTTCTCTCGGGAATGTTGTTGGTTCGAACATCTTCAACATCCTGATGATTTTGGGAGCTACTTCAATGTTTTTTCCTATAGGTTCGAAAGACATAAGTGTGATAGACATAGGAGTAATGATATTCCTGTCGTTGGTAATAATTCCTTTGGGAATGCGACACAATCGTTTCAGCAGGATGGATGGTTTGTTTCTGTTGGCTGTTTATGCAGGATATATGTTCTACTTATTTAAGTATTCAGGTACAGTCACTGGCTGATACGGAATTTGCTAAAAACTGCCGAATTTGATAGTTAAATTTATTGATGCACCTTCAACATGATTCGAAAGTATAACAAAATTTCCGGTATTTTCATAATATCTCAATTCATCAACACGGTAATTGAAATTTGGAATTATTCTGTAGCTGAATCCTAATGCAGCTCTATAAAAATGTTTTAAATTCAAATTGAAATTTAACGAGGGCACGATAATGATATTACTGAGTCCATTCAGATAATCCGGTTTGTAAAGATTGCCATTTGCATCTTCGATGGATTGAATACTGAATGATGTGTTTGAAATACCTATCAATCCAGATGCCGAAATATGAAAAGCATTATCGGGATTATAAAAATATTCAAATTCTATCCCGTAGTAATTAAATTCTTGTGTAGGATAATCTTGGATAATATCATCATATCCTTCAGACTGATTCTTAAACAATGTTACACCGTATAATGCGACACCTGCATACAACTCCGAAGTGAAATTATAGCCAAGTTTTGCACCGGATATAATTGAAAATTTATCAATTACTTTTGTAGATTGCATCGTGATTCCGAGGTTCAGCCCTCCTCCCTCGGCTAAAGCACTCATAGAGCCGAGTAGAATTGCTAAAGCTGTCATCAGATAATATCGTATCATATTCTTAGAATATTAGTGTTCTTAATGAAACAGCAATGAAAGGACCATTCAAATCAGCAGAGGCGATATTTTTAAAATCAACACCTCCTGTAGCTCTCAT
Source organism: Kapaibacterium sp. (SeqCode) (assembly GCA_041677745.1). Taxonomy (GTDB): domain Bacteria; phylum Bacteroidota; class Ignavibacteria; order Kapaibacteriales; family UBA2268; genus JANJTB01. Next base: position 311 of record JBAYPL010000340.1, on the reverse strand, counting down.
GCCTGCATCAATTTCAATCCAAATTGATTCATCGGCAATATAGCTTATACCTAAAGACGGTTCACCTACCATAATCCAATCACCATTCATATCACTTAACACATCAAGATTAACATTCTCACTATAACTTGCAAATCCCATGCCGAGTAAAACTTTTGTTCTGAATACAAAATCACCGGCTTTAAACATGAACATGGGTTCTAAGCCCCCATATATTATTCTGAGGAAATAAGGTTTTTCCGGCAGAATTCTGACATTTTGAGTAATCAAAGAATACAATGACATTCCAATAGAAAAATGGTCAGAGACCA
>JBAYPL010000339.1:0-2778 GCA_041677745.1 Kapaibacterium sp. (SeqCode) | reverse complement strand
CTTCGCACGAGTAAATTCCCGTTGACACTGTTTATCAACAATTCTAAATCTTTCAAATCATCGAACAACTTAATATAGTCTTGAGTTTCGTAAAATCCTCGATTATTAAAATCGGGATTTATGTCAGATATTGTCGTATCTCCATGGAAAATAAGAAAAGTGTCCGTACTATCAGACAGAGTTGTATAATACAGAGCGAGCAGAAATAATATGATTAGCTTAAATTTCAAATTAAAATATCAGAATTTAATATTTCTTTTACACAAATTTAGTAAAAAGTTATGATATTTTAAATGATTATTAAGATTTGTAATTGAGTGTTTATGATATTTTGTAAAAAAAAGCTGCTTGATGTGACAGGCAGCTTTGATAGATATAAATTTCTCGTATATTAAGCAGTAGCTTCTTTCAGCATAGCTTTATAACCTTTCTTGTCTAATGTTTTGATAGCTTTAGCAGTAAGCTTTAATGTAATCCAGCGACCTTCTTCAGGTATCCAGATTCTCTTCTTTTGAAGATTAGGCAGGAACCTTCTTCTTGTCTTATTATTTGCATGAGAAACATTATTTCCGGTTAAGACACCCGTTCCGGTCAGTTCACATCTTCTTGCCATGATTATACCTTAAAAATTTGAAATTTCATTTTATATAAACTCAAATATAAGTAAAATATATTTTTTTACCAAATATTTTTATAACTTTCTTAGTTTATTATAGGTATTGTTGATTATGCCGATGGTTTTTTCAAATGAATAATTCTCATGGACAAATCTTTTTGCAGCTACTCCCAATTCGCTGGCGTTTTTAGGATTTGATGTTAGTTGTAATATTTTATCACGGAACTCTTCAGCATTTTCTGCGATAAAAAGCCCGTCAGACTCAAAAGCTTTAATACCTTCAGCCGAGACCGGCGACGCAACGACAGGCATTTCCATAGCCATAGCTTCAAGAATCTTCAGCCTGATACCGCCACCAACAAAAAGTGGTGCCACATATACTCCGGCTGAGCTTAAATAGGGAGCCACACTTGGGACAAATCCAAGTACTTCAACATTTTTGTTATTTCGAAATTCGCCGGGAGGATTCTTACCTAAGAGCTGCAAATTTATTTCGGGGTTATCGCTTACCAAATCGGGCATCACATTATCTATAAACCATCTTACAGCATCAACATTGTGTATCCAGTCATAAGTTGTGGCATGTATTAGTGTATTGGGATTCTTTGGCATATCCATCCTGTTCCAATTCTCAAGATTTATGCCGGGTCCAGCAGTGACCAGTACAGATGAGGGCGATAATTCTTGTGCTAAAACAGAGTCTGATTCAGTAATCGGAAAACATACATCAAATTCCGACAGTAACTTACCTTCTCTTATTTTCAGTTTGTTTGCCTGCATTTGTATGAAATACTTCAATGGATTGTATTCAGGTAAAACATCCGCGTAACGTTGCCAAATCATATATTCTACATTGTGTAATCGCAGTCCGGCTTTTATTCCGAATTCCTTCTTCAATTTGAGTGCCAATGGTGCCATTGCTGTATGGTCTGCATGGATGAAGTCAAAATTTTCATCCTCACAAAATTTTCTAATCAATTTATAGGCAGCATCACTATTATATTTGAACAGATACAGAGGTTCTTTTTTATAAAGGGATTGTATTTTTCTGCTAATAGTGTTCTTGATATTATGTTTGAAATAAATAATCCTTCCAAAGCTTGAAGCAAACTCAATTAAAGATTCTTTAGGTTCCCCATCGGTAAAGCAAAAAAAAGTAACATCGTTTTCCTTCGACAGTTGCTTAAAGGTACTGGCAATACCAATTTTCCCGCCGTCATTTTCAGGGAAAGGGAATTGTGGAGCTAATTGAAGGATCTTCATTTTTTATTAAGGAATTTTCTCGTAAATACAGATTTAAAATATAATACTTGGGATTTGAATGCACCTGTGCCCAAAGAGACATCATACATTTTATCGGCAGGCACTACATTCCTCTCGTTTCTATATGCCATGAATGATACCGAAATCATACCAAACATACCTTCGAAGTATGCAGCTGGTCGAATCTTTTTATACACTGCTTCAATACTTGCTATGAACATATAAAACAGCATCCTGCCGAAAGCAAGATGAAAAGGCATATATTTCCACTGATAGCGAATCATTTGTTTGTATAGTTTTACCCATCTGTCGTCAGGAATCCTGTTGAATCCTGATGCAAAATGTAAAGTTCTGATGTTAGGGAAATATCTAACACCAAATCCTGCAACAATAGCACGCGTACAAAAGTCGAGCTCCTCAAATCCAAATTCCCAAAAACCTCCGATTTTATCAAAGACACGTCTTCTTATTCCGGCTCCTGTACCGGGGAATATATGTGCCTGATAGCCTTTGGGGGGAATGTTGATTTTATCAACTTTCAAAGGATACCATTCCCAAATTTGATAGCGGTCTCTGACTTCAATATCCTCACTGCATATAATATCAATGTCATCATTTTCCTCAAAGATACTACTGATTTTTTTAAACGCGTCTTTATCCTCAGGATAAGAATCGTCATCTGTTCGCCATATAATATCACCTGATGAACGGAATACGGCAATATTTAAAGAACGTATATCAAAATTGTCAGGTAACCATGTATAGTCAATATGCGGAAACTCAGAGCCCATCATCTCTCTGGTGCCGTCATCCGAGCCGTTATCCACCACAATGATTTCTTTGTCTTCATGAGTCTGCTGCTCATAATTCAGTAAAGTTGATTTTAAATCGGGGCGTCT
>JBAYPL010000338.1:0-2779 GCA_041677745.1 Kapaibacterium sp. (SeqCode) | reverse complement strand
GTTAATTAATAAAAAGTGCCATTTATAAATCTTTTACTTACATAATTACTTACCCTATATGCAAAAATAATAATTTAGCAGACATAACCATATATATTTGTGAAGATCAATGCATTACAAGTGTCTCCGGGAAAATGCTTAGGTTAACTTTAATTATCAAATATCTTCAACTTATTATTAAGTTGTAATTTTAAATTATGAGTTACATAGTCTGCTTAACAGGAAAAAAAATTTCACAATGACAATTTCATTAAAAGATTAGACTAATTATATTTAAAAAAATCATAATTGTAATTAGTGGAGAACAAATTATATTGGTCAGGTCTTGATTGAATTGAGGTTAAAAGACCATTCATGAACAGATTTTATTAACATTGATACCTGAATTCTTCTATAAATGATAAAATAAAGATGCTGTTAATACTTTATACACTATTTGATAAAATTTGAAAGTATAAATTGGAAAATCAATGGGTATAAAAGAAGACATATTATCAGATATTGAGAGGTTAGACTCCGAATCAGTTAAAGTACCTGACAAACTGCCTGTAATCCCGGTCAGAGACGTTGTAATTTTTCCGTATATGATATTTCCTCTTCTTATTGGTAGAACCTCTACTTTGAAAGCTGTCGCACACGGCGCTGAGAAAGATAAATTCGTGTTTATAGCGGCACAACGAAATTCTGAAATAGAAGAGCCCGGATTTGAGGATATTTACGAGTGGGGTACAGTAGCAAAGATTGTTCAAATAATGAGATTACCGAATAATCTGCTCAAAGTACTTGTGGAAGGAGTTTATCAAGGTAAAATTAAGAAGCATATCAATAATAAAGATTATCTTGAAGCCCAAATACAAATTAAACAAAATCCGAAGTCTTATCCCAAAGATAAGGAGCTTATAGCAAGTATTAATCTTGCCGGAGACTTGTTTGTTGAGTATGTAAAGCATGAATACAGTCTTCCAGAAGACTTAATAACAGCTTTTCAAAGTATAGATATGTATGATCATCAGTTGTATTTCGCAGCTGCCAATCTCAAATTAAATGTTGAAAAGAAGCAAAAAATTATCGAAACTTCACCAATCAAAAAGCAATTATTAAAGTTGATTACACTTCTCCAGTCTGAGATTGAAATGCAGATGATGGAAACGGAAATTAGTCACAAGATTGGAGAACAGCTTCAAAAATCTCAAAAAAAATATTATATTCAAGAGCAAATCAGAATACTACAGAATGAACTTGGAGAAGGTGAAGACTTCAGTTCTAATGAACTGAATCAAATCCGTGAGGCAATTGATAAAGCAGAAATGCCTGAACATGCTCGCAATAAAGCTTTGGAAGAGTTCGAAAAACTTAAAAAAACACCTACCATGTCGCCGGAATTTTCGGTTAACAGAAACTATCTTGAATTGCTAACTCAAATCCCATGGAAGAACCAGACTCAGGATAATTTAGATATCAACTATGTTAAAACAATTCTGGATGAAGACCATTTTGACTTAGAGAAACCTAAAGAAAGAATTATGGAGTTTATTGCAATACTTAACATGGCGGGTAAACTTAAAAGGCAGATAATTTGTTTCGTTGGTCCTCCGGGAGTAGGTAAGACATCGTTGGCTAAGTCTATTGCACGTGCTTTGGGAAGACAATTTGTAAGATTCTCTCTTGGTGGGGTTCGCGATGAAGCAGAAATCAGAGGGCATCGTAAGACATATATCGGTGCAATGCCCGGGAAAATTATACAGTCAATGAAAAAATCCGGTACAGTAAATCCGGTTATACTACTCGATGAAATTGATAAGATGTCTATGGATTTCAGAGGGGACCCGTCATCAGCTTTGCTTGAGGTTTTAGACCCTGAACAAAATGCAAACTTTAACGACCATTACCTGGAAGTTGACTATGACCTTTCGCAAGTGATGTTTATTACTACTGCAAATGTCAAGTATGATATTCCTTTACCTCTACTCGACAGGTTGGAAATTATTGAGCTCACGAGTTATCTGGACCCGGAAAAGCTTCAAATTGCTAAGAAACATATTCTTCCGAAATTGCTCGAAGAATTTGGTTTGAGTAAGTTGAAAATTGATTTCACTGATGAAAGTATAAGTAAAATAATTCGTGAATATACCAGAGAAGCCGGTGTACGTCATCTTGAACGTGAAATCTCTTCTGTATTAAGAAAGCTTACAAAAAATATTATCAGCGAATATTTTAATGAAAAAGCACATAAGTTAGAAGATGTAAAATTAAGTGAGGACAAGAAGGAAGCAGCTATTGTTGCCATGCTTAAAGATAATCCGGATTTCATCAAGAAATTAAAAAGGAAAAAGTTTGTAATTTCTCCAGAAACTATTGAAGAATTTCTTAAGTCACCAAGATTTAAAGAGAAAAACATTAATAGTGATGATAAAGTTGGTGCTGTAAATGGTCTGGCTTGGACTAGTGTCGGCGGTGATATAATGCCGATTGAAGTTGCGATCATGCCCGGGAATGAAAAACTAACCCTAACTGGTAAATTAGGTGACGTAATGAAAGAATCAGCTATGGCTGCTTTGTCATTTATCAGATCCGGATATGCTAAATTCGGACTCGAACCGGATTTCAGCAGAAAAAGTGAAATACATATACATGTTCCGGAAGGAGCTATTCAAAAAGACGGTCCTTCAGCAGGCATAACAATGGCTATCGCCATACTATCTGCCGCTACCGGCCAAAAAGTCAGAGGCGATGTTGCCATGACAGGCGAAATAACACTTCGAGGTGATATACTTGCTAT
>JBAYPL010000337.1:0-2792 GCA_041677745.1 Kapaibacterium sp. (SeqCode) | reverse complement strand
CTAAGGCTTCGATAGTCTTCTTTTGTTTATGCATTCTTTTAATTACGCTTTTCGTTTGAGTAATTTTGAGTTTACCCATTTTATTGCACCTTATGTTAGCTTATTCAACAACTTAGCCGTTCAATACTTTTTCTACATTGATACCGCGTCTGGCTGCAACGCCGGTAGCATCTTCGAGAGAAGCCAAAGCAACAACTGCGGCTTTAACGGTATTGTGAGGATTTGATGAACCAAGGCTTTTCGTTAATACATCCTGAACACCGGCAAGCTCAAGAACCGCCCGAATACCACCCGAAGCTATAACACCTGTACCTGCTGTTGCAGGTCTTAGAAGGACTTTTGCAGCACCGTATTTACCGATAATTTCATGAGGAATAGTATGGTCAGAGAGTCTGACCTTCACAATACTTTTCTTTGCTGCTTCGGTAGCCTTAGTAACAGCATCAACTACTTCACTTGCTTTACCAAGGCCATAGCCGACATGCCCATTGCCGTCACCGACGACAACGAGAGCGGAGAAATTGAATCTTCTGCCGCCTTTAACAACCTTTGCGGTTCTGCCGACATAAACAAGTTTATCTTTCAGGTCAAGTTCCGACACTTTAAAATTAGCCACTTAAATTTTCTCCTTACCGTAATTAAAACTCTAATCCGCCTTGACGAGCGGCATCAGCGAGAGCCTTCACTCTACCGTGATATATATAGCCGTTTCTGTCAAATGCAACTTTTGTAATATTAGCTTGTTTTGCACGCTTAGCAATGACATCACCTACAATCTGACTTTGTGCGGTCTTAGTCATACCGTCTTTAATCATAGATTTTACTTCTTTATCAATAGATGATGCAGATGCAATTGTAGTGCCGGTTACATCATTTATAACTTGAACATAGATTTCACCGATGCTCTTAAAGACAGTAAGACGGGGACGTTCATTAGTTCCTGATATTTTGGAACGTACATGAGCTTTCCTTTTCAATCTTCGCTTAGCTTTTAAATACTGAACTTTCATTATTATTTCTCTCTACTTTTTAATCAGTTGTGATAATGAACTAATTATTTAGCCGAAGTTTTACCGGCTTTGCGACGGATATATTCGCCTTGATATCTTACACCTTTACCTTTATATGGCTCCGGTGGTCTGATTTGCCTGATTTTAGCTGCAATAAGTCCGACTAATTGTTTATCAATGCCTTTAATTTTAATTGTATTTGCCGACGGCAATTCAAAACTAATACCATCGGGCGGAATTATAAGTACAGGGTGAGAAAAGCCGAGCGACATAAGCAGCTTGTCGTTTCTCAATTCAGCTTTAAAACCAACACCTTCTATAATCAGATTTTTTTCAAATCCTTTATACACACCTTCAATAATATTAGCAGTCAATGCTCTCGACAATCCGTGCAGTGCGCGAACGTTTTTTTCATTGCTTTCTCGGCTAAAAGTAATAGTGTTACCTGTATAATCCATTTTAATAGCATCGGGAATTTTATATTGTAACTCTCCGAGTGGACCTGCGGCTACTACAACACCTTCATTAAAACTGACTTTAACCTTGTCCGGAACTGTTATAGGTTTTTTACCAATCCTTGACACTTTTCGGCTCCTTCAGAAATTACCAAACTGTACATAAAACTTCACCGCCAACATTAAATTTGCGTGCTTGCTTAGCAGTCATCACACCCTTAGATGTAGAGACAATAGCAACACCCAAACCATTGTAAACTCGCGGCAAATCATCAACCGTTGAGTAAACTCGTCTTCCCGGTTTACTAATCCTGACTACCTTTTTGATAGCAGGTTTTCTTTTATAGTATCTCAGGGTCACTCTTATAGTACCCTGATATCCTTCATCCAATTTTTCGACATCCGTAATATATCCCTGGTCTTTAAGAATTTCAGCGATATGGTATCTGATATTCGAACAAGGTGAATCAACGGTTTTGTGTCCTGCCTTACCGGCATTACGAATTCTCGTCAAAAAGTCTGATATTTGATCTGTTACTGGCATAATTTGTTTACCATAATAATATTTTACCAACTTGCCTTACGAACGCCCGGTATTTTACCTTCGAGCGCCATCTGACGAAATACATTTCTACACAATCCGAACTTACGATATACGCCACGTCCTCTGCCTGTAAGGTTACAGCGGTTTCGCATTCTGGTCGGAGAGCTGTTTCTGGGCAGCTTTTGCAAGCCCTCATAATCTCCGTTTGCTTTCAGAAATTCTCTTTTCTCTGCAAACTTTGCTACCAAGCGTCTTCTTTTCTCGTTTCTTGCGGCTACTGATGTTTTAGACATATTAATTTATACCACTTTAAATTTAACTTTTCTTACGGAAAGGAAATCCGAACTCTGAAAGTAGAGCGAATGATTCTTCATCTGAAGCGGATTTAACTACGAATGTAATATCCAATCCGGTAATTCTGTTTACTTTATCAACATCAATTTCAGGGAAGATAATCTGTTCTTTTATGCCTACTGTATAATTACCTCTGCCATCGAAACTTTTATCGGGGAATCCTCGAAAGTCACGAATACGAGGAGAAGCAATATTAATAAACCTGTCAAGGAATTCATACATTCTTGCACCGCGTAAAGTTACCATACAACCGATTGGCATACCTTGACGTAGTTTAAAATTCGAGATCGCTTTTTTGGCTCTTCTTACAATCGGTCTTTGACCTGATATGAGTTCCATCTCATTTATGGCACTTTGTAGGACTTTTAAGTCTTGAGTTGCCATACCAACACCCATATTCAGGCAAATTTTCTGCAATTTAGGTACTTG
>JBAYPL010000336.1:0-2806 GCA_041677745.1 Kapaibacterium sp. (SeqCode) | reverse complement strand
GAATGTAAGATTAACACCAATAATTTCAAGACAACCTGTTAACAAGCAATTAAGGTATGGTGATATTGATACTATAATTTATATCAACTTTGATAATGAATTTGAAAAAAAAATTGAAGTAGAGCTATACCATATGGCTTCATTAAACAACAAACCTCGTCTTGTGGACAGAGCTGAACCGGAATGGGGTAGATGGTACAGTTACATTAAGAATGTTACTAATGCAGAAGATGGTTATTATTATGCTGTTACAAGATATAATAATGGTTGTAACCCTGTCATTTCTGATACAGTCAGAGTAACTGTTATTCCGAATGGTTCAACAACAAGTGTTAGCGATTTGGAATCAAATTCAGGATTATTAATACAACCTAATCCCTCATCCGATTTCATCACAATTCAGTTTCAACCTACCGAAGGTTTCGAACCTTCGGAAGGTTATAAAGTGCAGATATTAGATGTGTTGGGAATAGAAGTAATGTCTGTAGGGACAGGGCTTGACCTGTCACAACAAAGAATTGATGTATCTCATCTTCCCGCAGGAGTGTATTTCATCAGAATTGGTGATAAGGTAGAGAAATTTGTGAAGATGTGATAAAACAAAAATTTATGCACAATTTGATTCAGCAATATTTCTATGTTAATTGCCTACCCGGATTTGTTGTGTTTTTGAGTTAGGCATATACCTTACAAAGCTACAAGTTTCACCAAATAATGTTGCAAATTAAAAGGAGTATTAACAATGAAATGTTTAATTTTATCATAGTTGATTATTTATCAGCAAGTCCGTTAATATTTTCTCAAAGTGACTAAAAACAAGAAAACAAAAAAATTTGTTTATCTTTTAAAATAAAATGAGATTCGTTGCAACTTTTTATACTATGTTTCGTAAAAATATGCTATAAACAAAAATATTTTGTTTGTTTTAAGCTTATATCATTTAAGGAGTTGTAACATGAGTGAGTACATCAACAAAGAGGCTACATTCTGCTGGCTTGATCTTGCTACTACCGACACAGTAGGAGCAAAGAAATACTACAAGGAGATTTTCGGATGGGATATTATGGATATACCTGTCGGTGAAGGACAAGTTTATACAATGCTGAATCTAAACGGGAAACCGGTAGCGGCATTGAGCGAAATGCAAGAAGAACAGAGAAAGATGAACTTCCCGCCTTACTGGTCATCTTATATTGCTGTAGATGACATAAATGTCACGCTTGATAAAGTACAGGCTAACGGTGGAACAGTAGTTGTACCCCCTATGGAAGTTATGGAGGAAGGATTATTGGCTTTCGCAACTGACCCCGACGGAGCTTACATAGGATTCTGGCAGAAGAAAAATATGCAGGGCTTTACATACGTTGGTGAGCACGGTTCAGCATGTTGGTTTGAAGCAGGATGTAAGGACAGGAATAAATCTATACCTTTTTATGAGAATGTGTTAGGTTGGAAATCAGAAACCAGGCAAATGGAAAGTGTTGTATATACTACATTTGTATTGGGTGAAGGTGTTGTTGCCGGTCTTTATGAGCTCGGTGAGCAAATGAAAGATGTACCAAGCCATTGGCTGCCTTATTTTGGTATTTCCAATATAGATACTGCCGTTGAAAAGACAATGAATTTGGGTGGTAATGTACTCATGCCAAAATTGCATGTTAAAGACGTCGGTTATTTTGCTGTGCTACAAGACCCGCAAGGTGCAGTTTTCGGCGTCCTCGAAGTATAATTATTATAAATATTCAAATAATTTAGTATATAAACCGAAGAATCATTGCATAGTCATTGATTCTTCGGTTATTTTTATTGCTGAATACTTCTTACTTTATCGCGTACTGTGACTTTATCAGAGGGAATTAGCAACTAAGTATTTGGTAGTTAAGCTAAAGAATCATATTTTTGATTATGAAAGAATCGCAAAATCATTAGATTTCAAATATTACGATTTATCATAGGAATAAAATAGTTCAACACCAATTATTTAATCCGGAGATGGTACGATATAAGCATCTGTGAAGTAGAAGCCCGCATCAATTATTAATGTAAATATTTATGTGTTGAAAAAAATATTTTGCCATGAAAATAATTAGTGTTACTTTTGTAGTTCTTATTTATGTAAAGATTTTTTTTGGAAAACAATGGCTCATCATAAGTCAGCACTAAAAAGAATGAGGCAGTCACGCAAGCGTCGCCTCTACAACAGGTTAAATAAAAAGACGGCAAAATTTGCCATCAGAGCGGTACGTGAAGCTTCAACTTTCGAAGAGGCATCAGAAAAGTTCAGATTAGCAACTAAGGTCTTAGACAGAATTAGTGCTAAGAATGTTCTTCATAAGAATGCTGCCGCAAATAAGAAATCTGCTCTTGCTAAGCATGTAAACAAATTGAAGTTTGCTTCTCAAGCAGTATAAATTTTAGGCGCCCTTAGCTCAATTGGATAGAGTATCTGACTACGGATCAGAAGGTTAGAGGTTCGACTCCTCTAGGGCGTGCTATACTCTTTAACTAATGCCGACTTGATTTTCAGGTCGGCATTTAGTTGTTTATGAAATTGACCTGTTTATTCTAACCAATTAATATCTGATATACTATATTCCGATTAGTCATTCAAATTATTCCCATTCCTTTTTAACCATGTTCATGTACTTGTTTGGAATCAAACATTCTCCTTCTTGTGTACTGCAAAAAACTCACTATGCTTCATTCTAGCATGAATTTAATAGTAAGATAAATTATTTCGATAGATATCATGTATCGGGCAGATAAAGCTTGATATATTAACTCGGAAAGTATTGATAACGAACTG
>JBAYPL010000335.1:0-2816 GCA_041677745.1 Kapaibacterium sp. (SeqCode) | reverse complement strand
CTGGTTCTGGGCTTATCAGCCACATTAGTTTCAGCATACAAACCGGCATCAGATGCTACGAAAGTATCACCCAGAGCTTTGCTACTCAGGTCGGATACAGAAAAAGAAATAAAAAGTAAGACAGTTAGATACATTATATTTGCAGTAATAACGGCTCTGATTGGTATTAGTATTTTATTTGTCAATACGAAAAATATATATTTTTCATATCTTGGAATTGCTCCAATAATGATATCATTTGCTCTATTGACACCAGCATTCCTGATATTTTCAATTAAGATAATTTCACCTTTGATGAAGACGGTTTTCGGCTCAATAGGCAGAATGGCATCGAGAGGGGTAAGTTCACAATTAAGCAGGACAACAATAGCTGTTGCAGCCTTGAGCATATCAGTTGCAGCCGCAATTGGAGTGGGAACAATGGTAAGCAGTTTCAGACAAACAGTTGTTGATTGGTTGAACTTGAGACTTAAAGCTGACATATATGCATCGGTTCCCACAATGGTCTCGCGATTCAATGATGGTTCATTTGATTTTTCTATAGCCGACTCAATACGACAAATTGATGGTATAAGTGCCATGAACCTGTATAAAGAAAATCAAATAAACGATAACGGCAATATAAAACATATACTTGCAGCAAAGGTACAAGATTTTAAGTATGAAAGGTTTAAAGATAATGAGATAGACAATGATGTGTTGTGGGATGAATTCCTTAATCATGAGGGTGTATTTGTCTCCGAGTCCTATGCCTTTAAGAATGACATTAAAGTTGGTGATTCAGTAAGTATGCCTACCAATTCAGGTAGGTTAAACTTCAACGTGATCGGAATTTTCATAGATTTCAGCTCTGACATTGGTTTGATAATGATGGAGCTCGATACATACAGAAGACATTACAATGACAGTCTGCTGTCAGGACTCGCCATATTTGTGGATGATAAAAACAAGATTGATGGCATTATGGAGAAAATGCGTGAGTCAGCAGGAGATATAAACTTCATTGTCCGCTCAAATAGATTATTAATAGACTCCTCGGTAGAAATTTTCGATAGAACATTTCTGATAACCAATGTATTACAACTATTGGCAATCATAGTTGCTTTCATAGGTATATTGAGTGCATTGATGGCATTACAATTGGAGAAGTCGAGGGAACTTGGTGTTCTAAGAGCCATAGGCATGTTACCGTCTCAATTATGGAAGATGACATTACTTCAGACAGGCTTGGTGGGTGTAATATCAGGCGTACTGGCAATTCCGTTTGGCAATATTTTGGCTTATATACTTATACACATAATCAACAGAAGGTCATTCGGATGGACCATTGATTACCATTTCATAACGGAATATGCAGTTCAGGGAATTATTATATCAATAACAGCAGCTGTCTTAGCCGGAATATACCCGGCTTATAAGATGAGTAAATCCTCACCGGCAGATGCTTTGAGAGAAGAGTAATCATTTGAAAAGCAATATCATAAAATATCTGAACCGGATTAAACTCTTATCCAGATATTTTATGATATAATTTTTTAATCTCTATTTTCCAATGAAAACAGCCTTTCTTTTTTCAAGAAATGCAGTAGTACCTTCTTTAAAATCCTGAGTACCACAGGTTTCTCCGAATAATACGGATTCGTATTCCAAACCTTCATTCAGGAACATAAGCTCGGACGCATTGATGGCTTTAACAGAAGCTCTAACAGACTTTGGTCCCTTACTTAAGACAAGTTGTACAAACTCCAATGTCTTCTCCATCAATTCTGATTGCGGAAATACTTTGTTTACGAGTCCGATTCGGAAAGCCTCATCAGCATTTATGATGTTCCCACTGACAATCAATTCCATAGCAACGGCTTTTCCAACCAATTTTGGCAGTCTTTGTGTACCTCCATAGCCCGGAAGTATTCCTAAATTAACTTCAGGTTGTCCAAATTTAGCATTTTCCGAAGCAAAGCGAATGTGACAAGACATTGCTAATTCACAGCCGCCTCCGAGAGCAAAACCATTAACAGCCGCAATAACAGGAATATTCAAAGCTTCGAGTTCAGCCATAACTCTTGAGCCATATCTTGAAAATTCAGCTCCGGTACTGCTATCACTTGCATTCAGCTCTTTAATATCAGCTCCTGCTGCAAATGCTTTTTCACCGGCTCCAGTAATTATAAGGGCATGGATATCATCTGAACCTTGCAAATCTTTTACTACAAATTTCAAATCATCAAATGTTTGTTTATTCAAAGCGTTTAATTTATCAGGACGGTTGAGTGTTACCAATGAATAATTATTACGTTTTTCGTAAATTAGAGTTTCTAAGTTCATAAAAATATCCTATTTTTGATGTTGAAAATTGAACTAAACGAATTATACTTTGATTTAATTGTCAAATTTTTAGGTATTTTCAATTTATTATCAATTATTTGTCAGACTTTGAATTTCAATTGAATATAATAAAACATTTGAGGAATAATATTGAATTTAGTCTTCGCAGAACGAAGACTTTATTTATATGTATATTTATTGTTACATCTCATTGTTCTATTCAAGTGATTTCATCCTACTCACAAGACAATGAACGGGAAATTCAAACGGAGGATTCATTGTTTACACAAGATGTGAAAAATAGGATTGATTCCGTTAACAAAGTTGTAATGATGCAAATGATTAAAGATAAGGTAGAGCGTTCAGGTATTGACACTATAGTCACTTATAAAGCCTCTGACAGCATCGTTTATAACTTAAAATCCCAGAAGATGAGGTTGAAAGGAGATGCTGAAATTAAATTTAAAACACAACAATTGAATGCTGAGTTG
>JBAYPL010000334.1:0-2825 GCA_041677745.1 Kapaibacterium sp. (SeqCode) | reverse complement strand
TCTTATCATTTCATTCCCAAGCAAATTAACTATTTTCAAAACACCTCTTTCCTGAGTTGTAGAATTTATCTGTACTGAAGTATGACTACGTGCCGGATTAGGGAATACAGAAACAGGGTTAGAAACATTAATCATGTCCTCGACCGATGCCGGGTTAAGTGTTTTGAAGTTTCTTACCGTTGACCAATCCGCAGTACCGTCTTCATTCCATGCAGCTACTCTCCAGTAGTAAACCTTATCGTATTCAAGTCCTGAGACAGCTCTTGTAGTATCCTTAACACTCGGATGATCAGCAGCTAATGAAGACTCATCAAAGTCTTGATTGTCGGATACCTGTAAATGATAAGCATAAGCTCTTTCAACCGGATGCCATCTGAAAGTAATCATTACCGGCATATCTTCGGCATTATTATCGGGCGAAGCAGGTGCTACAGTTCCATCCGGAACAATATCTTTTGTTCTGAATTTATAATTACCTGTTGTATTACCGTCTCCTTCCGAACCAATTGTCTTGACTCGCCACCAGTAATCTTTAAACCTTTCAAGACCAACAACTTCGAGTGTCGTGTCGGCAGTAGTTTGTACAAGGAATAAGTCATTGAAGTTTAAATCGTTAGAGATTGTTACCTCGTATTCGACAGCTTTATCAACCTTGCTCCAAACCAATACCGGGTTCATAGGAATTTTTGTTGTTCCGTTACCAGGATATTCGATTATGGGAGCAGGGGCTGTTGATTCGCCTGTGGTAAATGTAAATACAGTTGACCATAAACTTATACCGTCATCATTTCCGGCTCTTACTCTCCAAAAGTAACTTGTTTTCTCTGCATACATCATCCCGGGCATTGTCCATGTTTCACTCAGTATAGAGTTATCACGTATGAAAATCTCTGAAAAAGAATTATCCGTAGATATTTCAATCTCATAATATTGTGCATCTGTAACGGCTTCCCAAGAAAAAATCGGATATAAAGATACATTTGTACTGTTGTCTTCAGGTGATACAAGTACAGGTGAAGGGATAAGTGTTCTAAACATTGATAATTCTGACCAGTCGCCTTTACAGCCGCCAATTACAATTCTTACTTCCCAGAAGTACACTGCATTATCGTTAGGTACTGAAAATTCAAAGTAATTTGTATCAATCAAAGAACTGTCCAATAGAAGCACTAAGTCTTCACTCGCATCATCAAGATAAACTCTCAGGTCGTAGCGTGCATTTGGTATTCTTTCCTCCCAGTAGAAGTTCACATCCTTAGTAAGACCAACCATATCTCTCTGCGGATGATATGTTTCAGGAGCATTATGTGTTGTAACAAAATGTGAAGTTTCGCTCCATAAGCCTGAGTTGTTGCTGTCTTCAGCTTTTACTCTCCAATAATATGAAGCTAATTGTGAAGGAACACTTAAATTGATACTTGTATCGGTAATGTTGCTTGTATCACTAATCAAACGGTCAAACGAAATTGTGTCCGATATTTGTAATCTGTATTTTGATGCGTTAGCTACGGATTCCCAACTGAAAGGTATGTCCTTCATTGTGACACAAGTAGCATCGTGCAACGGTGTTAAGAGTTGAGTTTTATTATAGGGAGCCTTGAATGAATAAGGCAGTGCCCATGTACTCGTGCACCCTTCAATATTAGATTTTATTCTCCAATAATATACCGAATCAAAATCTTCGGGCAGAGTAAATTTGAAACTTGTATCTGTTAAACCTGTCTCATCAGCGATTATTTCTTCAAATTCCATATTTTTGCTTATCTGTAAATCATATTCGACTGATTCACCACTGCTAAGCCAAACTAATTCTACTTCAAATGGCAGGTTTTCGAAAAGATGACCGCCCAAAGCTTCATTGACCGGATGTAGAAGTGTCGGAGGCTCGTGAATCGTTGTAAACATGAAGGGCTCGGTAAAGTCTGACAAGCAGGTTGCTTTCTTGTGAGCCACTCGCCAATACAATACAGTTGAGTACATCGGTATATTAACTGTATAGCTTGTATCAATTATGTTGTTTTTATTGAAAATCATTTCATCAAATGTATCGGTATCAGAGATTTGCAAACTATAGAACTCCGCATCTGCTTTATTCCAGATGAATGTAATAGCGGTATCTAAACAACTTAACTCATGAGCCGGTGATAAAAGTGTTGTAGGTTCAAGTTTAGTTTGGAAACTAAAACCTTCCGCTATGCCTACGGTGCCTCCAGGATAAACAGTAGATGCTCTCCAATAATACATTGTGTTCCAATCAGGCAATGTCAAGGCATGTACTGTTTCTGTCAACTCGGTGACTGAGAACAGAATATTCGAAAAATCCGCATCAGAAGCAATTTCAAGATTATATGACTCTGCACTCGGCACTTCAGACCACTCAAATTCAATCAATAAACTTTCACAATGACTGTTATTAGTAGGATTATAAAGTGTAGGCGGTACCTGTGAGTATAATTGTAAGCTGAATAATGATAAAAACATCAGCCCCCAAAAAATATGTTTTATGTTTTTCATCAAAGAACTCCAATAAATAATTAATATATTTGATTTTCAGAAGTATAAAATTTAATTTTTTATTAATTAGCAAGTAAAAAAACGATTTTGCTTACTATATATTATTGTTAGTTCTTTTCAGATACTGGATAAATCAATTAACAGCGTTAAAATACATTAGTAACAGATACGTGAAATAATCAAAATTACAGGATATAAAATGAAATTCGACATGCTAATGGACTATCTTATGTTCCGCACCGGCGGGGAGGAAGATAATCTGAGTGATAATCCGACCGTTACCACCGGTTCGATTGTATGGGGTGTGATTT
>JBAYPL010000333.1:0-2826 GCA_041677745.1 Kapaibacterium sp. (SeqCode) | reverse complement strand
GACCATACTTTGCGGAATATTCTTCCACAGAAATTAAAGGTTGGTTGCCTTTGCCAGTAACCAGTAAAGGGAAAGAATTTACTAAATAATTTATAGAAATTTAACAACCGGACAATCTCAAGTCATCAAACAACATTTTTAAGGAAACAAAAATGAAAGAAATTAGCTGGGTAAGACTGCCACAAGGTACATTATTCACCACACCGGGTAATAAGATCCGGGCTTTTAAATACGCGGATTACGCAAACGCGGAACAGAGTCCAAATTTCAAATGGAAAATCCAGTTAAATTGGGTGACATGCATATTTGGTATATAGAATGAATGTTAAACAAACCTTTAAATCATATTTATATACCCCTTTAATTTTTATAACGAAACTGATTTTAGTAGGTTTATTGTTCGGATCTTGGTTATTTACACTTTATAAAAGCCCTGATATTTTAAATCTTAACTTAGAGGAACTTGTAAATTATGGCCTATTCGTTTCGCACTTAACAGGGACAATTTTTGCCCTGATAATGATTTTAATATATTCACGATTATTTTCTAACATTCGTTTAGGAAACCTCAAAGATAAAAGCAGTTTATATTTTGTTTTATCTATTGCTTTGCTATATTTGATATCTTCAATAGGATTACCAAAGGAAGAGTACGTAACAACAATATTTGACAAGTCTTTATTAGGGAAAATATCAGTTGCTCTTACAATATTCTTAATTGCCCCAATTGGTGAAGAAATTGTTTTCAGGGGATTTTTATTAAACCCGTTTCTAAAATACAAAAAATGGCTTCAATGTGCAGGAATAATATTTTGTTCTTTAATATTTGCTTATATTCATAAAAGCCAATATCATATTTTTGTAATTGCTCAATTATTTTTATTCTCAGTTATAGTATCAATTTCAAGAATAAAATCTGGTGGCATTTTATTACCCATCATCTTGCACATTGAGGCTTCTTTTTTAGCTGTATTTTTTAATAAATTACTATAGATAAAATTTGATGATAATAAAACCATTATTCCGTAAACTATCATTACTATAAATACTTCTACATTAGAACAGATTATTCAGCTATTTTTTTAAGGATACAAAGGAGATAGATCACATAACTAATCTTATTAATTTTATTGCAAATTAATAAACCTGATTTATAATTTAATTAATTTAAAATAATTGGAAGGATGAATTAAATGAACACGATACATAACGAAGAACTTAACCAATCCGCAACAAAAAAAAATAACGCCATCATCGAAAACCGCATTGATTGGGAAGATGCTGTTTATAATGAATTATGTGATCAGGGAGAAATGGACAGGACTGATGCTCAAGGTATTGTTGAAGCCATCAAAATACAAGGGCAAAATATTTTAGATTATGCATGGAATAATAATATTAACGCAGCAGTAATAGCTACATTAATTTTGTTAAATTAATGTAAGTGGATATTGAGCTGAGTAATAATAAATTTGTAGCCATACCAATTTACCTGATTCTATCTATGGCAATGTTATTTTTTTGTTGAATTTTCTACACCATGGCTTTCATATCCTTGCCAATCTATTCATATATTTCCATTTCTTAAGTTCCAACGCGATTAATCCTCTATAAATTACCACATGGAGTATAACCTTTGAAAGTAGCTAAATTTCCACTTAATAAGAAAGGCCGTGATTTTGTTGTTGGAGATATTCATGGCGCATACACTAAGTTGATAACTGCATTAGATTCAGTAAATTTCAATACTAAAACTGATCGCTTGTTTTCCGTGGGTGATTTAGTTGATCGGGGCACTGAAAACGAAGAAGTAATTGCATTACTGGATTCCAAATATTTTCATGCCATCAGGGGAAATCATGACGATTTCGCCATCCAGTATCACCGCCTGGGTAACATGGATGATGACCTGTACTCCCGGAATGGTGGTAATTGGTTCATGGAACTTCATTACGAAAGAAAGGAAAAAGTTGTCCAGGCCATAGAGAAATTACCGTTTGCAATGGAAATTAAAACGGTAAATGGATCTGTAGGTGTAATCCATGCTGATGTACCTTATGGGGATTGGAAATTATTCCAAAAAAGATTGCCCATAGATGAAGAATGCAGAAATATGGCAATGTGGTCCAGAGAGCGTTTCATTTCGGAAGATACAACGCTTGTTAAGGGTATTGATCATGTCATTGTTGGGCATAATTGCCACCTGGAGCCAATTGTGCTGGGTAACGTTTACCATATTGATACCGGTGGTTGGCTTCCAGATCGTTACAATGGCAAATTTACACTTTTGGAAATATCAAAAGCAGGAATTTTTGATTTGTAGTTGCTCTTTTTGTTTAGGTCAAAGAAAAACCCCATGATCCATGTCGAGTTGACTTGAATTATGGGGTTTTGATTATTTAGACAGGCAATAAACGCCAGTCTCAATCCTTATAAAGTATCGTTCATCTTGAAGCACTTGCCTCACTTTAGCTTGCCAGTGCTTGTTTTCACGATGTTTTGCATAGGGTTCAATACTGGCATAAATTTCATTTAATGCCATCGTTTTACCTTGTAGAACCCTTCGTACCGCAGCTCGCCAGGTCGTTTGCAACATGGCAACGGCCCGTTCATGCACTTTCAGTAAAAACAAAAGCGAATTTTGCGGTTTGTTTTTCTTGAAAACCAGTAGTTTTTCATGCGCAATACGAATAAGCCTACCTGAATAGGTTCTTGTATCGCTGACACAATTATGTTGGACTTTGATAATTTCATCAACCAACATGCCTGGGGCAACCCTTTCAACCAGGCTGGACAGGTTAAAATACTTCCCCTGTTGCCTTAGAT
>JBAYPL010000332.1:0-2833 GCA_041677745.1 Kapaibacterium sp. (SeqCode) | reverse complement strand
TTATGTCATTATGCACCTTCGTTGACCGCTTTCGGCAATATGTGTTCCTCGTCGTATTTGCGACTTGTGCCACACCATGAAGCTCCTACTAAAGTATGTTGGAGTGAATCAAACAGAAGCGCTTTAATCAGAGTGCCGTTAGCATGGACAAAACACAGGAACCTTGCAATGCAAGTCAACCCGCAACAGAAAGCACCGATGGTTCATGAAGAAAGCCTCCAGACTGTGGAATTGAGGTCGCCTGACGGCAGTGCAAATGCACATCTGCTTCTTGCAGGTATAGCTATGGCAGCCGAATGGGGATTGGACAATCCGTCTGACGCATTGACATTAACTGAAAACAGCTTTGTATCCACAAATATTCATAGCAATCCTAATCTTCAAGAATTAGCAGAACTTGCCACAAGCTGTGTCGAATCTTCTGAAATTCTGTTACAACAGAGAGTGTTGTATGAAAGAGATAAGACATTTCCGTCAAATGTTATTGACTATGTGGCTGATATATTGCAACAAGAGAATGACCGAAATCTTAATAAAAGATTAATGGCACTTCCCGATGATGAGAAATTCTCTGAATCACGGAGAATAATG
The DNA here is from genome assembly GCA_041677745.1 of Kapaibacterium sp. (SeqCode). Lineage (GTDB taxonomy): Bacteria > Bacteroidota > Ignavibacteria > Kapaibacteriales > UBA2268 > JANJTB01. Next base: position 2,242 of record JBAYPL010000332.1, on the reverse strand, counting down.
CACAGACATGTTAATAAACATTGACTATGAGCTGATTTATTGGAAAGGCATATTGTCCCTGCCGAGGCAATATGCCTTGTTTTTAATAATAATTTGCTGAAGCTTATGGTTTGAACCCGTGAAAGTATCCCCAGACATACTGATTAGGATCATAAATATATATTATGCTACTCTTCATCTTCGGCTCTGTGAAGTATAGAATATCTCCACCGTCCTTCCTGATTATGAAATTCTTAACTCCGGCTTCATTACGTTTAAATGTGCCGATGACTTCTTTGGAATTTGTGCTGTATATACTTATATCGGAACCGCAATCCTTCAGCTTGAAATATGCTTTAGCTGTGTTGTCGGAATTGTCTAAGATATACACAAGTTCATTGTTGTTGCCGCATCCTGTAAATGTGACAAAAAAAATGAAAATAGTCGCTATTATTAGATAATCAGTCATATCTTTCAAAATGTATCTGCTTGCGTTTATATCCCATATCCATTAAGCTAAGACGGGTTTCTGTGACCATGTCTCTCCAGCCGCAAATATAAAACTCGGCAGGCGGAGCTCCTTTGAACAACTCTTTATATGCGTCATGAACGTACCCGCGTTTTCCTTTCCATAATCCTGAAATCTCCCGTGATAATACAGGAATAAACGTAAAATCCGACCTTTTAGACAATTCTTCCATCTCTTCTATGTAAAGCATATCTCGCATGTACCTTGTTCCAAAGATGACGTAAATATGTTTGTGCGGCATATTTCGATTAATAATATCGAGATAAATTGAGCGAAGGGGTGCTAATCCTACTCCGGTGCTGATAAAACATAAATCCGTTTCTACATACTCCGGCACAAGGAAATTACCTCTCGGTTCGGAAATTTTAAGAACCGAGCCGATTTTTACTTCATTGAATAGATAATTTGTGGCTAATCCATTAGGGTCGAGTACAATCAGAAGCTCGAATATATTTGAACCGTCCGGTGAATTTGCATACGAATATTGGCGATAATTCTTTCTTGCATCAATGGGGAATTCAATTTTAACATGTTGTCCTGCTTTGAAGTCGTAGCATTCAAGTTCCGGTACTTGAATATAAAACCTCCTGACGTAAGGAGTTTCCTTGATTATATCAATTACCTTACCTTCATACCAATCTAATTTTGACATACCTTAATACTTTTTAAATCTTAACTAAAAAATTTTAGACAAAAGACGGTTTGTCAATTTCCTTATTATTGAAATATACGATTATTTTTGTCTTATTTTGTTAATGCTTGCATTACCATGTATTTAGATTTATAATCAATTTGATTCTTTGAGTAAAGAATTCACGGTTATTGTGATAGCCGAAATAGCAGCAGTTTCAGTTCTAAGTCTGCTTTCGGCTAATTTTAAAGCTGTTACATTAGCTGAAGATTTCAATTGAGCAATTTCCATATCCGAGAATCCTCCTTCAGAACCGCAAAGAACGAGTATATTTTTTGATTTGCCTAATGTTAATTCAGCTTGTCCATGCTCATCAGCCAGAATAACTTTGTCCCATTTTTCTAAATTATTCAACAGATATTCAAAAGGCAAAGGGGGTGAGATTTGTGTCATTCTGCTTCTCTTGGATTGCTTAAGAGCACTTATGATTTTTGCTTCCATCCTTTCTAATTTAATTGACTTGTTTGATGAGAATTTAGTGATAAGGGGAACAATTTCAACTACTCCAAGCTCCACACTCTTTTCCAACAGAAATTCAAATCGGTCAGTATTTTCTAAATTGCCTACGGCAAGAGTAATGTCAGCTTTCAATTCATTCATGCTTTCATAAAAATTTAAGCATTGAAGTTTGTTGCCGGATTTTGCAATTTCAATCATTTCGCAGACAGCACTCAGACCTTCGCCATTTGTGACAAGTATCTCATCACCGACTTTCAAACGAAGTGCTTTAGTATGGCGGGACTCTGATTCATTCAGGGTTATTAGGTCTGAATTGTGATTGAGAGAACTAATATATAAACATTCCATAAAATTTTATTATCTTATAATTGTCAAATTCATTTTATTATGTATTTTTATAGTTTCCAAAATTAAACAAGTTCGTAGTAATTTACAAATTATTGGCTATTAAATGACTGACAAAGCAAGAACCTTATTCGGAAAGTTGCGCCGAAAAACCGTAGCCGAAGAATATACCGACAAAATAAAAACATTAACACCCGCATATATACGGATAATTATAGTAGTCATTTCCGTATTGATAA
>JBAYPL010000331.1:0-2834 GCA_041677745.1 Kapaibacterium sp. (SeqCode) | reverse complement strand
TTCTTCAGAGCATAAAATGTGGCACGATGAGTATTGGGCTGATTTTTTTATTAATGTCAAGCCCGGATTACGTAAAGTAATTTGTTTTGCACCGAGTGAAAAACGACGAGCGGAGACGCTTGCCTCAAAAGTCGGCAATTTTGAAATATTCTATTCTAAAAGTATAGGAGACATAGTTACTTTGGTAAATAACTCGGAGTATGTCGTAAGTCCTGATACAGCAATAGTTCATATGGCCGCTGCTTTTAATAAACCGGTATTCGCTCTATATTCCGGCTTAGATGATTTCTATACAAAGTTTCACCCGCTTTCGGATATTTATACTGTTGTGCGAGCTTCATCAGGTGATAAGGGAATTAAATCAATTAAACCGGAAGATGTTGCATCAAAGTATGAAGAATTTCTCGAGCAGATAAGAAATGCGGCAAATTGATTTGTTTAATTTCTTATTATTGTGAAATTTTGCAGACTATCACCGATTTCAATAAAATATAAGCCTGATGACAGCTCGTTGGAGATTGATGAAATCGGAATCGTCAGAATCCGGGAGTTGTTGTTGTTCTCTAATTTATGCACTAATTTCCCGTTTATGTCATAAATTTTAATTAAAGTGAATTTGGAATATTCATCACTCATAACGATGAGCATTTCAGTTGTCACTGGATTCGGGAAAATACGAAAATGTTCACTCTCATTTAACTTGTCAACAATTATTGAATTACTAAATTTGCCGGTGGAAAGGTTAACATAGTCTCCTGATGCAGTATATTGACTTTTAACAGATTTAACCATGTAATTCAGCACTCCAAACGGAGGATTAATATCAATAAAATTTTTATCTTTAATAGGGATTTCATTTAATAATTGTCCTTGGCTTAAGTAATCCGAAAACCTGTAAACATAAAAACCGATATCTGCAGAGTCACTTTCATCATAATCCCATGTAATATTTACCTTTTTCTGCACTTCTTCGGCAATGACGTTTTTTACCGGATAGTTATAATGCAGACGTAGTGTAGGATCACCCAGAAGTGCAATATGATTGTGTCGCCTTGCATAAGGACTGGCTGAAGAATATTCGTAAGGTGAAGAATTCTGACTAAGTAAAGTAGAATAGCCCAGATGTTTACCCAGTGCAAGATGGTGTAAAAACCAATACGGTCTTCCTGCCCACATTGACGCAAGACCAAAGGGCTTAGATGCAAGCACTGCTCGTAAAACATTATCTTTTGAGTCCCAATCACCATTGAAAGAGCCGAATAATAGAGCAAATGCACTGTTAAATGGTTCGGAAGCATATTCGTCAGTGTAAGCACAATCATGAACAGATGCATATGAACCGGGACCGCAGCCATAAACCATCAAGTATTTCTTATCCCTTGCAGTAAAACGAAAATGGTCATCAGTGACATTTGCCAAGCCGCCAATAACCGAGAAATTCATCCAACCATTAGAAGAGAATGCTTCCCGGTAATCGAGTCCAAATCTATCAATGACTGCAAAACTATCGGGTACCGATATAATTTTATTCCTAAATTGGTGATTCTTATTGAAATAGTGTTTTAATAATTCAATTTCAGATTCGTTAAAAGATATTAAATTATACATATCAATCCTACCAATTTCAATTTCTGCGGGAGCAGGGATTATTGTCTGGTCGAATTTTCCATCACCGGGGATATTTACTAATCTGGAATCATTTGAATTTGTATTATATAACGTATCTGTCCACTTACCGTCAATAACAGAATAATATATATCAGAGGGCCAAGCACCGTCATGTTCCGGAGAGTGACCGTCAATGGCAAAATTTCCCGAATACGGTACTGGAACTCTGCCGATAAGTACAGCGCTTTTCAAGTCCTTGATTTGTTTAAGAGATAGGTCTATGATGGATTTTACGGTACTTACCTTGTTTTTGTCAAAATATTCAGCTCTCGGTACTAAAACTACAAAAGGATTCCAACCGTCACCTCGCAGGTCATTTACATATCTGATAATCTCATTCTGAATATGTTCAAAAATTTGTTCATCAATCAACAACAGTACGCTACCACGCTGATGAACAGCCGCAATATTCCTGCCACAATAGATATAGCCGTAAGCCCAGTAATTCCATGAGTCTCTCTCAACCTTATATTCAGTTGGTTCACCCGGTATGATTATGTCCCTAAACTCGTTGATTGAGGAACCGGTTCTCATAAATTCAGTAAACACAGTATCGCCGGATTTTTTTTTATAAATTATATGCTCTACAGAGTTTGTATCACTCTGCCAGAAAATCCTTATTTGATTATTTGTACTGTCTATTTCGCATTGCAAGTGTAAAGAATAATCCTTAACGTCCCTGGGCTTCGCAGCGCCCGTAAAGGATGATATTATTAAAATTAAAAATATAATTATATAAATTTTCAAAAGCTTTATCAATTTTATTAGAATATCATATACTTAAAACAAATTTTTTGGATATTAGTTACAAACATCAAAAATATGTCTTCAAATATACATTTTCTTGTATTTGCATGACACAGATAGGATTTTGTTAAATGAATCCTTTTGATTTCCAAATTATATAGAATTTATAAACTCTGTACTTACCATACCTTAGGTTTGAAGTCCGGTTCATTAGTTATGAAAGCACTGTCACCGGTAGCTTTGATTGTAATCAATCCGTTATGCTGAGCAAATTTTTCGGCAGCTTCAGAATTCTTTAGAAAAGCCATTGCTCCAAGTACGTTAAGTGGTTTATACAGAGGGAAGATATTCTTAATGATTTTCAATTTTTCTGTAAATGATTTCACATATTTAACAGATAATGTTGTTTTTACCTCGAC
>JBAYPL010000330.1:0-2854 GCA_041677745.1 Kapaibacterium sp. (SeqCode) | reverse complement strand
TACGATTGTTTTTTTTTAATAATTTCATTATATCATTTCATATTAGCTGTCGCAGAATTTAAACATTTGAACGAACACAAATTAACAATAAAAACCATAGTTATCGTCAAGAAACAAATAGATTAATTGATTTCTAAAAACAATTTTAATGACAATAAAAAGGTAATTACAACAATGGCAGTATTCAAACCATTCAAGGCGTGGCGACCTGAAGCAAACAAGGCAGCATTAGTAGCCTCCAAACCCTACGACGTATTAAATTCAGATGAAGCAAGGATTGAAGCAGGAACTAATGCAATTTCTTTCCTCCATGTCGGCAAACCAGAAATAGACTTAGATCCGTCACTTGATATACACGACGCGAAAGTATATCAAAAAGGCAAAGAAAATCTCATGAATCTGATTGACAGCGGAATATTAAAAGAAGATCCGGACAGATACTTTTATATATATGCACAGACTATGAACGGTAGAACTCAATACGGTTTAGTCGGATGTGCAGCAGTTGAAGATTACTGGAACGATATTATAAAGAAACACGAAAAAACCCGTGCCGATAAGGAAGAAGACCGCAGTAATCACGTGAGGGTTACCAATGCACATACCGGACCAATATTTTTGACTTACCCCGACGACGAAGTTGTAAACAGTGAAGTTGACAGAATCACTCAATCTGAACCTGAAATTGATTTTGTTGCAGCTGATGGTATTCGTCATCAATGTTGGGTTATAAAGGAACAAAATATAATTCGGACTATCGAGAAATCATTGTCAGAAGTTCCTAATTTTTATGTCGCTGACGGACATCACAGATCAGCAGCCGCAGCAATAGTAGGAAGAGAAAGACAACTAGCAAATCCAAGTCATAAAGGCGACGAAGAATATAATTACTTCCTCGCTGTGCTTTTCCCGGCAAGTCATTTGTACATCATGGATTACAACAGACTTGTAAAAGACTTAAATGGTAATAGCGAGCCTGAATTTTTTGAAAAATTGTCAAAGTATTACTCAGTCGAAAGAGTTAATTCTCAACACAAACCAACACAAAAAGGCGAAATCGGACTTTACATCAATAAATCTTGGTATAAGTTGAATCTTCATCCGGAGTTTGCAAATAATCCGGACCCCGTAGAATCATTAGATGTAGCTATCTTGCAAAAATATATCTTAGACGGTATATTGGGTATCGAAGACCCGAGACGTTCCACAAGAGTTGATTTCGTTGGCGGTATCAGGGGGCTCGGTGAGCTGGAAAAAAGAGTTGATTCCGGAGAAATGGTCCTCGCATTTTCCATGTTTCCGACTTCAATACAAGAATTAATTGACATAGCTGATGCCGGTCAAATTATGCCTCCAAAGTCAACTTGGTTTGAACCTAAGCTTCGTGATGGTATGTTTGTTCACTTTTTAGATTAATTTTCCATAAGAAAATTGACAAAATCAATAAAAATAAAATCCGATTATTAATAAATTAATCGGATTTTATTTTTTATTAAAAACTACTGATTTGTAGGCGTACTAAGCAGCATAAAAATCTTTATATTGCAATTGGTATAATTTTGCATAAAATCCCTGCTTATCCAAAAGCTCGTCATGAGTACCGATTTCTCTGACTTCACCTTTTTGCAGCACAATAATTTTATCTGCTCTTTGGATAGTAGAAAGTCTATGAGCAATTACAATAGAAGTTCTGTTTTCTAATAATACAGCAAGAGATTTCTCTATTAGTTTTTCGGTTTCTGTATCTATACTTGATGTAGCTTCATCGAGAATCAACAAATCAGGATTGGCAGCATAAGCTCTGCAGAATGATATAAGCTGTACCTGACCTGCAGAAAGCGTCTGTCCTCTTTCAGATACTTCAGTTGAGAATTTGTCTGGTAGATTTTCGATGAAATTCAAGGCACCGAGTGCATCTGCCGCTTTTCTGATTTTTTCACTTGTAATACTTTCATTTCCAAGTGAAATATTCTCCGAAACAGTTCTTGAAAACAGAAAAACGTCTTGCATAACAAGTGCAATTTTATCTCTGAGCGAAGATTGTTTAATACTTTTAAGTTCCTTGCCGTCAAGCAGTATTCTTCCTTTTTGGTAATCATAGAATCTACATAGCAGATTAATTAGTGAAGTTTTGCCGGAACCGGTAGCACCAACAATAGCTACAGTTTCACCTTTTTTAATCTCAAAATTCACATCTTTTAAAACCATCTTAGACCCATCGTACGAAAAAGATACATTCTCAAAAACGATTGAATCTCTGATAGTGTCAATTGATACTGCATCCGGATTGTCATGAAGGAAATCTTCAGTATCCAAGAGTGCAAAAATTCTCTCCCCTGATGCCATAGCACTCTGCAAAGTTGTATATTTTTCACTTAAATCTCTTACCGGTCTGAAAAACATTTCAGAATACTGTATGAAAGCTATCAGAATACCTACCGACATCACACCCGACAAAATATTACCACCGGCATACCAGAGAATCAATCCGAGAGCAATGGCACTAATCATTTCTACAGCCGGATAAAATATTGCATAGTAAAAGATGGTTCTGATATTCAGCTCTCTGGTGCGTAAATTAATTTCATCAAATTCCTTCGTTAATCTTTTTTCCTGATTAAAGAGTTTAACAGTATTGATACCAGAGATAAATTCATTGAGAAAAGAATTCATCTTCGAAACCTCGTTTCTCAAATCACGAAACAGAACTCTTACTCTTTTTCTAAAGAATGTGGTTGCAATCATTAGCAAGGGTAACACAGCAAGTGTAATTAAAGCTAATTCTGTATTTGTATAGAACATAAATCCCATTATCCAGAATATTAGCATAATATCAGCAAGCATCATCACCAAG
>JBAYPL010000329.1:0-2860 GCA_041677745.1 Kapaibacterium sp. (SeqCode) | reverse complement strand
TGAATTACCTCTTAGAAGATTGGAAACTGAAGCTATTGATGTAGGTACTTACGGCAAAATGCTTCCTGACCAGTTGAATAGAACCGAAAGAATTGAGTTTGACCCAAATGATCCAAGACCATACCCTATTGACTATGTAAGTCATGTCCTTCGTTCTACAGGTCAGATTACCGCATTCTACCATTGGTGGTTGGATAAAGCTAATCCGGAAAACTACTTCAGATTTGATTTCGGTATAAGCTATAGTGAAGTTGTTGAAGCCGGTTTGTATCAAGAACCAACAGAAACAGGTCCCATTACAAATATCACAACCCAGAATGTCCGTGGTCTGAAATCATACAAACCGGAAGATATTTCTGAATGGTTGTATTTTAAAGTTGATTATAGAAGCCAAGCTGCCTTTCCTTTTGGTGCAAGCGTACAAATTTCTAATCAAATATTCCTCGGCAGATTGTATCTTCCATTGTTCGGAAATTGGCTGTATTTAGAAGGTAAGTATTCAACTCCTTTACGCGATGCAAGACCCTATGAAGTTAAAAATTTCTTTATGATTTCGCCTGTATTGAGATTAACTATATAATTGTTGTATGAAAGATTTAAAATCCCCTTGTCGAATTCATATTTGTACATGGGGATTTTTTCTAATTTTGTAATCAAAAAGATTACTTATCTTAGAAATAAAGAGGATAAATTAAATGTACAGATTTTTCTTATGGTTAGTATTGAGTATGTCCTTTACATTCATTTGTTTTGGACAGGGGAGTATTCAGACTGACAATGAATTGAATAAACAAACGAAAAATTACGATAAAGCTAAAGAATTTCTAAAAGACGCTAAAGTCGAATCTTCACAAAGAGAAATTGAAATAACTGTGAGAAGTGTTGATATCTCTGGTTTCCCGACAATTAAAATTATGATTGAAGCATATAATAAATTGGGTAATCCTTTGGATACCTTATCTGCTGATAATCTATTTGTAATTGAAAATGGTATTGAGAAAAAAGTTCAAAGCGTAGAAAAAATTCCTGCAGCGGAAAATGTTCCGGTGGATTTTGTTTTCTTACTTGATATTACAGGTACTATGCAGCCCAAAATTAATTCAGTAAAGACTAATATACAGAATTTTGCCAGAACATTATTAAAGAAAGGTATTGATTATAGAATTGGATTAATTCTTTTTACAGACGATATAGAAAAAGTTTATAATCCGACGGGAAATGTCTTAGACTTTCTTGCTTGGGTTAATCCGATTATTGCTAAAGGCGGCGGTGATGAGAAAGAAAATGCTCTTGAAGCAATAGAAGCTGCTTGTAAGCAAATTAAATGGAGAAATGAAGCTAATAGAGTTGCTGTTGTAATTACTGATGCGCTTTTTCATCAACAGGGCGAAGACGGTCATGGAGTCACTAATCAAACTACTGAATCTGCAATCGAACTTATGCAAATGCACGATGTGCGACTTTTCTCGATTGTACCTCCGAAATTGAATCAATATAAACAGATGTCAAGTAATACTCGCGGTACTGCTTATGATATTGATTATCCTTTTTCCACAATTTTAGATAATTTTTCAAATCAGCTTACTAATCTTTTTAACTTAGTATATATGTCAGACGAAGAAACAGTACCTGACTCAATAGAAATTGCTCTGTTTTCAACCGAAAGAAGACAATTAGTAAAGAAGACTATTCCTATTGTAGAATTAGGAAGAAAACTGATAATAGAAAATCTTCTGTTCAAGACTGCAAGTGCTCAATTGCCTGATGAAGTTCGTGAGCTTGATATACTTGTTGATTTTATGACTGCCAAACCAAACATTGACATATTAATTGAAGGACATACAGATAATATAGGTACTCATCAAGTAAACGATGCTTTGTCTATTTTGCGGGCTGAAAGTGTCAGGAATTATCTGATAAAAGGTGGTATCGAAGAAAGACGAATACAAACAAAAGGTTACGGTGAAAGAAAGCCGCTCGCTTCAAACAGTAACGAATTCGGAAGAAGATTAAATCGTAGAACAGAAATAATTATAATATCAAAATAATGTCGGTTTCATTTAAATATTTCACATATAGGGCAGGCATCAAAGCCTGCTTTATTATATTTTTTACTTTGGCTATTATGTCTTGTTCGTCAGTTGTCAGATTCTCATCATCTACTGATGCAAGTGGTGAAGGCAAGACCGGCTCAAAAACAGGCGAAACTCTGCCCGCCGGAACAGTACTAATGGGAAAAGCTTCCTATTATGGCAATGAATTTCACGGCAGAACTACCGCCAACGGTGAAATCTATGATATGTATAAAATATCAGCCGCTCACAAAACATTAGCATTTGGTACCATGGTGAAAGTGCGTAATCTAAATAATAATAAAGAGATTGTCGTTCGCATCAATGACCGTGGTCCTTTTGTACCAGGAAGAATTATTGATTTGTCCCTCGCAGCTGCCAAAGAGCTTGACATGCTCAGGGATGGTGTCGTTGATGTTGAACTGGTAATTTTAGATTAGCTTACACAGTTCGTTAACAATATGTTCTGCTTTAATATTTGATTTATCGTTTATAGCTACATTCATTACATCGCTTTTTACTCCGCTGTCGAATACTATCATACCGTTTTCAATATATTCCGATAAATTCTTGAAAAAGTAATTTATAATCTTTTCCTTATGAGGATTGACAATAGTGAGTAATTGATAGGATTCAAATTCATCATTAATATTTAAAGATGACTTAATTAATATGAAATTATCCAAACCGGATATGCTCGACATTAGAATATCATTACCGTGGAGTAATTTGTCAGACAATATAGTGTCATTTAACTTGTAAGATTTTACTGTCTGTGTCATTACCAG
>JBAYPL010000328.1:0-2863 GCA_041677745.1 Kapaibacterium sp. (SeqCode) | reverse complement strand
TAATCCAGGCTGATTTTAAGAGTTTTAAAATCATCAGGAGAAAATTTACTTTCACCTGATGATTTCTTTTTTCAGGAAAAGAGAACTAAAATTTATTGATGTCATTTACGTAAATTTTATTTTGTGAAATTCTTAATCAGAAAATTGGTAAGTAATAGGACATATACATTAAAGTCAAGCATTGAAGAGCCCGGGAATACTCTTTACTGGATGAGCAGGGAACAGAGGACAGACTTTAATCATGCTTTAAACGAGGCTTTTCATCACTCCGTTGAGAGAAGGACAAAACTTTATGTGGTCTTTTCTTTAACATTCGATTTTCTTTCTGCTGAAACACGTCATTATGACTTCATGTTAGCAGGACTCGTTTTAGTCAGCAAAAAACTCCAAAATTTAAACATTCATTTTGAAATTTTGGAAGGTATTATACCGGAAACAATCGCAAAGTTCATAGAACAAAATGATATTACTACTGTATTTTGTGATTTCGACCCGTTGAAAATCAAACGAAAATGGAAGTATGAATTATCCGATTTGATTAATTGCTCATTGTATGAAATAGATAGCCATAATATTGTTCCTTGTCGCTTAGCATCAACAAAGCAAGAATTTTCCGCTCGAACAATTCGTCCGAAAATCAATAAACTGTTACCGGAATATCTTACAGAATTTCCACAGTTTAGAAGCCACCCATTTAATACTGAAGTTAGTAATGAAAATGTTAACGAGAGATTTTACAAAATCTATGATAGGTCAATACTTAATCAAGGATTTATACCAGGTGAAGATGAAGCAGTCAGACTGATGAGAAAATTTATCAATGAAAAATTAAACAATTATCCGGAGTTACGAAATCATCCTGAGCTAAATTATCAGTCAAATTTATCGCCATATTTACATTTTGGACAATTATCTTCGCAAAGAGTTGCACTCGAAGTAATGAGTTCTGATGCAATCCATAATGCAAAGTCTGTATTTCTGGATGAGATTATTATACGTAAAGAGTTATCTGATAATTATTGTTTTTATAATGATAATTATGATAATTTCGACGGAGTTCCGGAATGGGGCAAAAAAACACTTTTAGAACATTTATCTGACAAGAGAAAAACAATATATAATCTTGAACAATTTGAATATTCGGATACTGATGATATTTACTGGAACTCAGCCCAGAAAGAAATGCGTCTTACCGGTAAAATGCATGGTTATATGAGAATGTACTGGGCAAAGAGGCTTTTAGAATGGACACATCATCCCAATGATGCATTTGACATGGCAGTCTATTTAAATGACAAGTACCAATTTGACGGCAGAGACCCAAACGGTTATGCAGGAATAGCTTGGTCAATAGGCGGTTTGCATGACAGACCTTGGGCAGAAAGAGAAATATTCGGGAAAGTTCGCTATATGAATGCTAACGGATTAAAAAGAAAATTTGACATTGAAAAATACGTACAAAATATTGATGATCTAAGTGAATAAAATTGATTTTATCAGCAGGATGAATTATCTGGGTGCTAAGAGAATACCCTTTCTTTTCATTATTGATTTCGATTTTTCCAAGCCGGTGATAATTCCGCTTGAAGAAATTGACAATTCGGAAATCTTATTTAATACTCCGGGCAAGTCCAATCATGACGGACATAAGAGTCAACTGAAAGAGTATTCTTTCAAAACACATCCGGTTCGCTTCAGCGATTATAAAATTGCATTTAACACAGTAATGAACAACCTGCTCGCAGGAAACAGCTACCTGTTGAACTTGACATTTGCAACAAAAATTGAAACTGACCTTACACTAACGGATATTTTCTATCACGGCAATGCTAAGTATAAGCTGTGTTTTAAAGATGAATTTGTTTGTTTTTCACCGGAAATCTTCGTTAAAATTAAACACGGAAAGATTTACTCCTATCCAATGAAAGGAACTATTGATGCTAATATTGACAATGCCTTGGAGATTATAATGAATGACGACAAAGAATTTGCCGAGCATAATACGATAGTTGACTTGATTAGAAATGATTTATCCATGGTGTCAAAGCAAGTAAAAGTAACAAAATTCAGATATGCTGATTATCTTAAAACAAACAAAAAGAATTTGATACAAATAAGCTCCGAAATTTCGGGAAATCTTGCTGATGACTACCATGAACACTTGGGCGATATAATTTCCGCATTATTGCCTGCCGGCTCTGTTACCGGAGCTCCGAAACAAAAAACCATTGAAATCATTAAATCTGCCGAAGATTATGACAGGAATTATTATACCGGAGTGTTTGGGATTTTTGACGGGCAAGATTTAGATAGTGCTGTTATGATCAGGTTCATCGAGAAATCCGGCGACGGATATGTATTTAAAAGTGGCGGCGGCATAACAACTATGAGTAATGCTGAATCTGAGTATCAAGAATTACTGGATAAGGTATATGTTCCAATTTATTGAAACCATGAAGCTTTTCGATGGGAATATCATTAATATTCAATACCATCAACAACGTTTACAAAAGACTCTGGAAAGTTTTTACGGCTATGTTGGCATTGATTTAACTGATATTCCGATTCCGAAAGAATATCAATCCGGTATATATAAATTCAGGGTTGTCTATGACAAGCAATTAGGACAAATAAGCTTCGAGAAATATAACAAAAAACTTATTAATTATTTAATTTGTGTTACTGCCAATAATTTAATATATGACTACAAATACTTGGACAGGAGTAATATTTATGAAATATGTAAGATGCTTCCTGAGGATGCTGAGCCGATATTCGTTAAAAATGGATTTGTAACCGACAGCTCATATACAAATCTGGTATTCGAGTCGGATGATGGTTTCTTTACACCGGATTCGCCCTT
>JBAYPL010000327.1:0-2864 GCA_041677745.1 Kapaibacterium sp. (SeqCode) | reverse complement strand
TTTTCTGCGTCAATAGTTAAGTGAGAAGTATGTGGAGTTAAATCATGGAAATAGGTACACCAAAGCAAACGTCCATTTAACGAAATTTTTGATAGAAAGGTTGCTCTTGCGCTTTCTCCATAAATTATACTTTGACTATAAGCCCCTGGAGTAGATAAAAATTCGTTCGTTGTTCTTCCTGAGATGATTAGATTATTCTCATGATCCAGTTTTATTTGTTCAATATAAGAACTTCCACTATCGTTTTCAGGAATTTTATAAATCAGTTTCGGGATAGCATTTTCCGGCTCATACTCATAAATATCGTTTCCATCTAAACCTACCAAATAGATTTTTTCTGTTTTTTCATCTACTTCAGCAATCATAAAAGGAGTTCTTATTAATTTATCTGCTTTCGTAAACGGTACAATTTTTGTTTTATAAACTGGTAATAATGTTCCCCATTCGCGTTTATACAATGCTTGCGAAGACATTGATTGTTGTACTAAGATTAAGGAAAGTAGGTATAAGTGAAATCTTTTCATTTATTGATTGCTTTTAGGTTTTCCATTGTTGAACTTTACCTTGCCAATTACATTCATTTTAGGTGATTTTTTACTTGGTTTTGAAGTGCTTTTAGGTTTTGGTTCCGGTTTGATTAAATCAATTTTTGATTCTTTCAGCTTTTGTAGAACTTGTGTGGGATTTTTAGGGTTTTCTTTGGTACCACGAAGATATATTACTAATCCATTAAGAAAATTGCGAAGAATTTGTTCTTTACATTCAACATATTTAGGATGATCTTCACTTCTAAAAAAATTACCAACTTCTCCTTTAGAAATTCGAAAGTCGACCAAGTTTAAGATTTCTACTATTTGATCATCTCTAAGTTGTAATGCAACTCTAAGTTTCTTTAAAATATCATTATTTGTCATAGTTTGTTTTTAATTGTTTCAAAGATAAAATTAAAAAAAATGTTTTCCTATAATCTATTTGAATATAATTTACTACGGATTGAGTGAGTAGAGCTTATAAGTTTAAAAGAAATGTTATTTTAGTTGATCTTTGCGAGTATTGAGTGCTGTAATTTCATCTCTTAATTTTGCTGCTTGCATAAAATCAAGGTTTTTAGCAGCTGTTTCCATTGCTTTTCTTTTTTCTTTGATTAGCTTTTCTATTTGATTTGAATTTAAATATTGAACCTCTTCTTCTGCAACTTTTTGATAATCAACTTCAGTGATTTTGTAAGACTTAAATTGATCGGTCATTGAAGAGTCTATTTTTTTGTTTAAAGCTTTAGGTTTCAAACCATGTTTATTGTTAAAATCAATCTGTTTATTACGTCTATATGCAGTTTCATCAATTGTTTTTTGCATACTAGCTGTTATTTTGTCAGCATACATAATGGCTTTTCCGTTGACGTTTCTTGCGGCTCTTCCTACAGTTTGAGTCAAAGAACGAGTGCTTCTAAGAAATCCTTCTTTATCTGCATCTAAAATTGCAACAAGCGATACTTCTGGTAAGTCAAGACCTTCCCTCAATAAATTAACACCAATTAATACATCAAAGATACCTTTTCTAAGATCCTGCATTATTTCAACTCGCTCTAATGTTTCTATATCAGAGTGAATATATCGACAACGAACACCCACTTTCGTAAGATATTTTGCTAATTCTTCAGCCATTCTTTTCGTTAACGTGGTCACTAAAACGCGTTCATCCAGATCCACACGTTGATGAATTTCTTCTAGTAAATCATCAATTTGATTTTGACTTGGGCGTACTTCAATAACTGGATCTAACAAACCAGTAGGCCGAATGACTTGTTCTACATAAATACCTTCTGATTTTTGAAGTTCATAATCAGCAGGAGTGGCTGAAACATAAAGTACTTGATTTTGTAAAGATTCAAATTCCTCAAACTTTAATGGACGATTATCCATCGCTGCTGGTAATCTAAAACCATATTCAACTAAATTTTCTTTTCTTGAACGATCACCACCGTACATAGCGTGTACTTGAGAGATTGTTACGTGACTTTCATCAATAACCATTAGATAGTCATCTGGAAAATAATCCAACAGGCAAAACGGTCTTGAACCAGGATCTCTTCCGTCTAAATAGCGAGAATAATTCTCGATACCAGAGCAATATCCTAACTCTTTAATCATTTCTAAGTCAAAATTAGTACGTTCTTCTAAACGTTTCGCTTCTAAATGCTTACCAATTGATTTGAAATAATCAACTTGTTTAACTAAATCTTGTTGAATTGCCCAAATTGCATTTTGTAAAACATCTGGAGATGTTACAAACATATTTGCTGGATAGATATTTAATGAAGGATATCGTTCTATAACTTTTGAAGTGGTAGCATCAAAAGCTTCAATCATTTCAATCTCATCTCCAAAGAAATGAATTCGAAAAGGATCGTCAGCATAACTCGGAAAAACTTCAATTGTATCACCTTTGATTCGAAAAGTGCCATGTAGAAACTCTGCCTCAGTTCTTGAGTAAAGTGATTGTACAAGTTGTTGTAAAAGCTTTGTTCTAGAAATTTGTTGATCTTGAGTAATGGTGACCACATTTTTTTGAAATTCAACCGGGTTGCCAATACCATATAAACAAGAAACCGATGCGACAACTAGAACATCACGACGACCAGAAAGTAGGGAAGAAGTTGTACTTAATCTCAATTTTTCAAGATCATCATTGATAGATAAATCCTTTTCAATATAAGTTCCAGTAACGGGAAGATAGGCTTCAGGTTGATAATAGTCGTAATAAGAAACAAAATATTCTACTGCATTATTTGGGAAAAACTGTTTAAATTCAGAATATAATTGTGCAGCTAAAGTCTTGTTATGTGCCAGAATCAAAGTAGGTTT
>JBAYPL010000326.1:0-2870 GCA_041677745.1 Kapaibacterium sp. (SeqCode) | reverse complement strand
CTCTTAATTAATTCAAATATTAATAATTCAACAGAGGCATTCACAGTGATTGCCTCTGTTTTTTTTTGTTAATTGATTGATATAAGCCAATAATCAGTAATTCTGAATCAAAAATACATCATAATTTGATAAGTTTTGGCAATAATAAATTATGAATAACTTAACTAAAATTGCTATTTTTGAAATTATCAATTTTAACAATTCATAATATGAAATTAGCAGTAATATTTGGTGGTATTTCTACTGAAAGAAATGTTTCAATCAGTGGTGGAAGGTCTGTAATTGAGGCTCTAAGGTCAGTCGGTCATGAAGTAATTGCTTGTGACCCCTTGTATGGTGAAAATTTTCTTGAAGAATCTGAAAATATTATATCCGATTTAACTAAGTTCAATGATATAGATGAACTTATAAAATATAATCCTCGAAGTTATATTGAAGCAATCAATTCAAGTCACTTTGACGGAGTTGAAGCAGCCTTCATCGTTCTGCACGGGAAATATGGAGAAGACGGACTTATTCAATCACTTCTTGAATTTCGGGGAATACCTTATACCGGCAGTAATGTTAAAGCCAGCAGTTTGTCATCTGATAAGTCTGCATCCAAATCTGTATTTGCTTCAGCCGGAGTGCTTACACCTGCATGGACTTTGGTTCATCGCGAGGATATTGAAAAAGAAGAAATCGCAAAGGAAATTCGTAAACAGTTCGGTAAAGAAATCGTAATTAAACCCAATGATCAAGGTTCAACAATAGGACTGACAATCATAATGGACGGTAATCTCGACGACATCGAGAAAGGTCTGCTCCTCGCTGCTAAGTATTCCAACGATATTCTGATTGAACAGTATATCGCCGGCAGAGAATTGACTGTTGGTGTAGTCAATGGAGATGCACTGCCATTGATTGAGATTGACATTGAAGACGGATTTTATGATTATGGGCATAAATATACGAAAGGACATACCAATTATATATGTCCTGCTGAGCTAAGTGATGACATTGCCGAGTTCACCCAGAGCATGGCTCTTGCAGCCTATCATGCTGTCGGATGCAGCGGGTTTGCAAGAGTTGACTTCAGGCTCGATGATGAAGGTCAGCCATTCTGCCTTGAAGTGAACACGATCCCGGGCTTTACAGAGCAAAGTCTTGTTCCAATGGCTGCTAAGAAGGTTGGTATTGAATTTACTGAGCTTTGTGAAAAGTTAATTGAAATTGCAATTCTTGACTTCAACAAACGTAGTATTATAATTGTTTAAATTTTTTTGTATTCAAAAATGAAAGATATTGAACTCTGCGGACTTGGAAATGCTTTGGTTGACTTGCAATTTCAAGTAAGCGAAAATGAACTCATAAATCATGGTATTGAAAAAGGATCTATGGTTTTGATTGATATTGATAAAAGAAACGATTTACTTAATAAGTTCAATTTCAAAATCTTCAATAAAGTCAGTGGCGGCTCAGCGGCAAATACTGTTATATCATTTGCTCAATTAGGAGGTAAAGCCGCTTATAAAACTGTGTTAGGCAATGATGAACTCGGTGAATTTTATACAGAAGAGTTTCAAAAATTTGGCATAATTTTGAACGCTGAGAAGAACAATAATGCACCTACCGGGGTATGTATTGTTTTCATTACTCCTGACTCTGAAAGAACCATGTACACTTGCTTGGCAGCTACAGCCGATTTTGATGAAACAAACATAGATGAATCCTTGATTGCTCGTTCGGAATATCTTTACATTGAAGGATATAAATTTTCGGAACAAAGAAGTACCCAAGCAATTTTCAAAGCTGTAGATATTGCTGTTAAGCATGGTACTAAAATTTCACTCACGTTTTCGGACAAATTTATTACCGATTTATTCAGAGATAATTTAACAAAAGTAGTAGAAAAATCACATCTTGTTTTCTGTAATGATTTGGAAGCTAAATCATTTACCGGCTCCAACGATGATAATGAGGCATTTAATAAGCTGTGCAGTATGGCTCGTAATGTTGTTGTTACATACGGCAAAAGAGGTTCTAAGGTTTTTTGGGAAGGAAATGTTTACGATATACCGGCCTATCAAATAAATGCGGTAGATACTACCGGCGCCGGTGACAGTTATGCCGGAGCTTATTTGTACGGAATCATCAAAACAGGTAATCCTAAAATAGCAGCAAACCTTGCTTCTTATATATCATCGGAGATTGTTGCACAAATGGGACCGAGAGCAATATTCGACATGGAGGCTGCACGTGACAAGATATTTAATGAATTTAACGATAAATAAATATTTATTATGAAGTTATTATCAGCGATTATTTTTTGTTTGGCAACAATCACCTCAATTACGTATTCTCAATCCGGGATTAAATTTCCTGAATTGGCAAAACGAATTGACCCGTATTTTGATACAGCTCTTATCGAGGATATGCGAAAGCAATTACCTCAGGGCTCGGATTATAATATTTGGGGTTACGATATCGGTGACTATTCCGGTGACGGTTACAATGATGTTGCGATGTCTTTAAGGTTAAGCGGAGACAGGTCACGTAAGATGCATGTATATTTATTCGCTGATATTGATGGTTTTTTACAGAAAGTCGGTCAGTTCATATATGAGTTTGTTGAGTTGCCACTTGAGATTGGTGTTGTCATCAGAGACAACAAATGTTATGTAACCAAGAAGATTAAGCAATATGACTGGATAATGGATGCTTATTCCTTTGATAACGGTGCATTGATGAAGAGCGAAACTTTCGCTACGAGAAGAGTCGGCGATATGACTTATGAAAAAGTAAGAAATTATGTTGACCTCTTTGGTACGGACAAATATTTATTCACTCGAAGCGGCAAAGAAGTATTTCAGAAAAAATATCTTGTTCTT
>JBAYPL010000325.1:0-2881 GCA_041677745.1 Kapaibacterium sp. (SeqCode) | reverse complement strand
TATTGAGGTGGTCTAAAAAAACTGGACAGAAAAATTGATTAATTTTATAATTTAAATATCTGTCAAGATGAAAAGAACAAGAAGAACATTAAGCTAGGAATTCAAGGCCAAAGAACCAAATCGAGAGCAAATTTAGCTTTAGACTGCAAACAAATGACTACTTTTTCACCAAAAAAAAAATTAATAAGCCGGATATCACTTCGCCGTGATTGCCATGAAAGTGCCTGAACTGTATGCGGAGAAAGTCGCATGTACAGTTTATAGGGGGCGTATGCTACCTGGTTGTGCAAGCATAAAAGACTCCTACTTCATAAGTTTAAAGCTGGTTGAAATAATTACAAAAAAGCTGTATATTTGTCCGAAATATACCGAATATTTCAGACATATTATTGACACAAAAAAATGGAAAACAGTATTTCTCAAACTATAAGAGAACGGATTAAGCATATCAAGGCTGGTGAATTGTTTACAATCAGCGACTTTGAGGATGTAAACAATGATAATCTAGTTACACGGACTCTCTCGCGTTTGCAAAACAAAGGTATAATTGTTCGCGTGGCAACAGGCATTTATATGAATCCTAAAAAAACTCAATTTGGTATTTTGTATCCAACATTAGACCAAATTGCCCAAAAGATAGCCGAACGAGACAATGCACAAATTATGCCTACGGGCGACACAGCATTGAATCTCTTGGGTTTTTCTACACAAGTCCCAATGAATGCAGTCTATATTACTAACGGTGCAAAACGAAAAGTAAGAGTTGGCGAAAGAAACATTATTTTTAAAAATGCCGTTCAAAAAAACTTTCAATTTAAAGGCAAACTTTTACCTCTAATAATCATTGCACTAAAGGAACTTGGTGAAAGTCGCATTACAAACGAAATCAGGAATAAAATCAATAGTCTTATTTCAGAGAGCAATGAAGCCGAAAGGTCTACAATGATGAACGACTTATATCTGTCTCCCTTGTGGATTAAGGAATTGCTTTTACCAATTATTAAAACGACAACAAAATGAGCATTTGGTTAAATTATAATGAGGACGAAAAACTTGTTATGCTTCAATAAACGGCAGCAACAAAAAACATTGTAGAGCAGGCGGTCGAAAAAGATTGGTGGGTAAGCACCATTTTAATGGCATTGTCAAAAACGTCTCTGGCTGATTTTTTGCAATTTAAAGGAGGAACTTCTTTGAGTAAGGCCTGGGGACTGATAAATCGTTTCAGTGAAGATATTGACTTTGCAATAAGCCGTTCATTCTTTGGCTTACCAGAAGACACCTCGCAACAAAGAACAGCGATCCGCCGGAGGGCGTTTCATTACATAGAGAAAACACTAATAAGGGAGATAAATAAAATACTGATTTCTAACGAAATAAATGACTATGAAATAGAACTTATTACCCAAAACAGTAGTGCTATGATTGCAACTATTGAAGTGAGATACATAAGTATTCTTGCCACGGTAATTGATTATGTCCTGCCTGTTGTGAAAATTGAATTTAGTGCAATGTCGCTTGATGAACCTAATTCAGAAAAAGAAATTACAACACTTATTCACGCTCAATATCCGGAAATAGATAAAGAAATATAATGCATGTCTAAATCTGTATTGCCGGAACGTACATTTTTAGAAAAGATATTTTTGTTGCACGAAGAATATCAAAAAGACAATCCACGCGCACAGAGAATGTCGAGGCATTTGTACGATTTAGAAAAAATAATGGACAGTCCGTATGCAGAATCTGCAATGCAAAATGCAGAATTATACAAAACCATAATCAGACACCGACAAAAATTCAATACTATTCAAGGCATGGATTATCGAACGCATTATGCTGACCAAATACAAATTTGTCCACCTAAAAAGTTGCTAAAGGATTGGAGAAACGACTACGAAAACTTACTGGAAAGTTTTATCTACGACAAATCAAAAAAAACATTCGATGAATTGATAACCCGAATGTTGGAACTGACAAATAGAATAAGAAAAGCAAATATAAAGGCAGATGAATAAAAATCTTGAAATGCCAGTGTGTTATAAATACAACTCCAAGCGGTCGGCACGACCCAGCGCGGAGACCATACTTCGGCCTGCTCAGCATAAATGTTGAACCTGTCTGCCAAGGCACGCCAGGCAGGCTACATCCCGGAGTAGTTTATAAAACCTGGTTCGCAAATAGGTAAGAAAGGAAAAAATACAATGGACAAAGGAAAATATGAGCCGTATTGCCATTTTTGTAGTTCTAAAATTGGACAGATAAGTGACCGAACCAATGAAAAGGTAAATTCTATATTTATTTGCGAAAAGTGTGATGTTAATTATTGTGATCAGTGTAGTTATGAAAAGACTGAAAATGGTGTAAAGATTCAGAAGTGTATTCGTTGTAACAATATAATTGAAAAAGTTCCCGATGCAAACAATAACGCCCGATAAAGCGCAAAACAGCAAAAGCGGCGAAGTGCTTAAATGTAATAGCTTTAGCCTGTTTCAAGCTTATCTATATTTGATAGTGAATTGCCTGAAATTTGCTTCTTGCCCTATTGCCACCGTTTCGATCAAACCAAAATAAATTTAACACAAAAAATAAGAACTTAAACGTATTTGAAAGCTTGTTTGAAACCAATAATAAATAGAGATAAATGAAGTATAAGAAAAACGAAATAGCAATTAGTTACCCATTTGAACTGATTGAAAATAGCAATAATTTTCCGCAACGGCATGTAATACCATGTTCTGTGCTCATTGATAACGAGGAGACTGCCGGGATATTTATTGTATGCGCATCGGAGGATCTAAAATTTTTTAAAATAACGCCACCATCACTGCCCGAACCTTCTCTTAAATTCAGAATGATAAATTATAAAGAAAGATTTTTT
>JBAYPL010000324.1:0-2920 GCA_041677745.1 Kapaibacterium sp. (SeqCode) | reverse complement strand
TAAAGTAAATGCACAAGTTAAGAAAATTCTTGAATATAAGATGGAGCTTGACAGTAAGTCTCATAATATCAAGAAAATAACCGATATTATGCAGAAAGTTGAGGAATACGAAAAGCAAATCAATTCAAACGATGAAAAAATAAAGATTTGCACGTATAATATTACCCGGTATGAAGATAAGATAGTGAAGCCGGAAATGTTATATTCAAAAATTGAGGGCATAAAGTCGGAACTGGAGATTCTTAAAGAAAAATTTACTCAAAAAAGTAATTTCGAAACACAATGTTCGGAAATTAATACCAGACTTGTTGATAATGAGGCTGCTCGTAATGAATTATCCGGCGGAATATGCCCATTTTTATATGAAACCTGTAAAAATATAAGCAACGGTCAATCACCTATCAGTTATTTCGATGTTAAAAGAGCAAAATTAGAAGATGAATTTGCAAGTATCAAATTGAAATTAAATGAATATTCTCATATTGATTCTGATGACAAAAAGCTCAGAAGAGAATTATCTTTACTTGAAGAAGAAATGAAAGACAATGCACAAACAATTGAAAAGTTGACTAAATCTAAATATGAAAAAGAACAGTTAAATAGTACTAACGAAAAGTATTCTCTACAAATTCAATTACTCTTTTCTGAGAATAAAGATTTCTTTGTCAAAAATGATTTTCAAATTAATGAATATACTTCATTGTCTTTATCGGTAATCAAAAATCAAATATCGAACCAAATCAATTTGTTGGATAATAATTTATTTAATCTTAGCAATGAACATAATGATACGAAAAAGGAGTTTGAGAAAAAGAATAATGCCATAGATGCTTTGCTCAAAAGAAATCAAGAAGTTGTTACACAAATCGAAGAAGAAGAAAAATTAAAAGAAAAGTTAAATAAAGATATTGAAGCTAATAAAAATGAGGTTGAATCATTAGATAAGTTGAAAGAAGTGCATTCCGGATTGAAATCGGAACAAGAAGCTTATAAAAGCGATTATGATGAATATCTTACTAACCTTAAAACATCAAGCATGATTGAAGAATTAATTTCTGAGTTGAAACAATACGAAGTTACATTAAAAGAAGCTGAGTCAGAAGATGAAAAATTATCCTGTTTGATTAATGAGAATTCATCAAAATATGATGAAAATTTACTCAATCTTAAATCTGCTGAATACGAGAAAGTAAAAAGTGAATACGTTGAACATGAAAAAACATATTCTGTGTTGATACATAGGCTTGCAGAACTAAAAGCAAAAATCGAGAATAATAATACTCTTATACGAAAAATAGAGGAAACGAAGAAGACTCTATCAAAACTCGAGTTAAAGAAGGAGTATTCATCGAAATTAAGGACTTATCTCAAGTCAATGGGACAAATAATTGCTAATAAATTATTAGAAAAGATACAGTTGATTGCAAGTGAAAATTTCCGAATGATAAGCGGAAGGCGAGAGAGCATAATATGGAAGTCTGACAGTGCGGATGCCTATCAGGTAGCATTGGAATTGGAAAACGGCAGGCATCGAAATTTCGAATTGTTATCCGGTGGGGAGCAGATGATGGTAGCTTTATCACTAAGAGCAGCTATGAATTCAATACTTACTAATGCCAAGTTTGCGGTGTTTGATGAGCCTACGGTGAATCTTGATGCCGATAGGCGTAAAGCACTTTCTGAATCCTTAAATCAATTACTCGTATCACTCGACCAAGCAATTATTGTAACTCATGATGACACGTTCAGAGAAATGGCAAACAGAGTTGTTGATCTGTAGCTAAAATGCTGTCGCATAAATTTTATTAAACTTGTGAAGACAGAATAAGTTGGAATAAAAATCAAGGACTTGAATGAAATACTCAAGTCCTTGTAATATAAATAAACTAAACATTGATAGACGGCTGATAATTACCTTCTATCAAACTCTTATAGATGTTCTCGTATTTAGGAATAATATTTTTGCAATCAAATTTCTCTTCAGCAATTTTTCTGGCATTATTGGAAAAGGAAGTCCATTTTTTTTCATTTGTAAGTAGGCTTTTAACGTATTTTGCCATTCTTTCGATGTCACCAAATTCAGCGACAAAACCACTTTCCCCGTGTAAAACAACCTCAGGTATTCCACCGATATTTGATGCAACTACCGGAGTACCGCAAGCCATAGCTTCGAGAGCAGACAAACCAAAGCTTTCCGACTGGCTTGGAAGCAGGAAAATATCGGCAGCAGAAAGTAAGTCCACCAGAGCATGCTGTTTACCAAGGAATTTGACATGTTCGGCGACACCGAGCTCTCTCGTGAGTTTTTCTGCATCAGAGCGTTCAGGACCGTCACCTACAAGAATCAACTTAGAAGGGATAGACTTCAGAGTGGCTGCAAATATGCGAATCACATCCTGAATTCTTTTGACAGGTCTGAAGTTTGATATATGAACCATTATTTTCTCTCCATCCGGAGCAATGCTGTTTTTTATATGAGTACAAGGATTGCGTTTATACTCATCGAGGTCAATGAAATTATATATGACCTCAATTTTCTTATCGGGATTGAAGTGTTGTTCAGTATTTGTTCTGAGGTACTGCGATACAGCAGTAACGGCATCAGAGCAATCAAGGGAGTACTTAACTAAGGGATGAAAAGCCGGCTCCAGACCGACAAGTGTAATATCTGTGCCATGTAACGTCGTTACAAGTTTAAGGTTGGAATCTTTGAGAATGTTCTTTGTAAGAATTCCGCTCACAGCGTGAGGTATGGCATAGTGAGCATGTATAATATCGAGTTTTTCGTATTTGACCACATCAATAATTTTACCTGCTAAAGCAAGAGTGTATAGGTTATGTTCAAACAAAGGATAATGTGGTATTTCAACTTCATGGAAATAGATATTATCAAGAAATTTATTCAGACGAGTAGGACTCT
>JBAYPL010000323.1:0-2921 GCA_041677745.1 Kapaibacterium sp. (SeqCode) | reverse complement strand
TGAATAATTCACGGAATGGCTCAAGAAGTTTCAGACCCATTTTCTCAGGCAAGCCACCGACATTATGGTGAGATTTTATGACAACAGAAGGACCTTTCACAGAAACTGATTCAATTACATCAGGATAGAGCGTTCCTTGAGCAAGCCATTTAGCATTATTGAATTTTTTTGCAGCTACATCGAAAAGGTCTATAAAAGATTTTCCGATACTTTTGCGTTTTAGTTCGGGGTCGCTGACACCTGATAATGCTCCGAGAAAAGTTTCCGTTCCGTCAATGAGTTCAATTGACATTTTGAAATTTTCAGCGAAAAGTTTCATGAGTTTTTGGCTTTCATTCAAACGCATAAGTCCGGTATCAATGTGAATACAATGAAGTTTGTCACCGATAGCTTTATGAAGCATCACTGCAAGGACAGTGGAATCTACACCACCAGACAGAGCACATATTACTTCTGAGTCTCCGACCTGATTACGAATATCAACTACAGCCTGTTCTACAAATGAATGAGCGTCCCAATTATCTTTGCAATTGCAGATTTTGCGTAAGAAATTGTCAAGAATTTTATTACCATCAGTAGAATGGTGCACTTCGGGATGGAACTGTACACCCCAAATCCTTCTTTCCAAAGAGCGTATTGCACATATCGGAGCATTACCGGAATGTGCTATTACCTCAAAACCATCAGGCAACTTAGTCAGTGAATCACCATGACTCATCCAGACTATAGAATTATCAGATAAACCATCGAATAAATCATCTTGTTTATCAACCGTCAACTCTGCTCTGCCAAATTCGCGATGTGCTGCCTTGTCCACTGCTCCACCCAATTGATAAGCTATGAGTTGGAGACCATAGCAGATACCAAGTACCGGTACATTAAGCTCAAAGACATTGAATGAAGGATGTGGCGCCTCTTTAGCATACACACTTGAAGGACCTCCGGAAAGGATTAATCCCTTCGGATTCAGACCTCTAAGCTTTTCTTCGCTTATATTGTACGGGTAAATCTCCGCAAATACTCCACACTCACGGACCTTGCGTGCAATCAGCTGCGTGTATTGCGAGCCGAAATCTAGTATTATTATTTTTTCTGTGTATATCATAATGCCTGGTAATTATTATTTTAATGTTCTATATCAATAAACTGTTAACATTGTTATTTGTTCATATTCCGAAAGTTTATATTATTCAAAGGTCTATATTTAAGATTGAACATAGGATAACAAAAATATTAACTCATTAAAATTGAAAAAATATTATTTTGTAAAAATAATTCAATTTTCTTAGAAATGATAATTTTCGTATAAAATTTATTATGAATTCAACCTTGTATGAAATACATTTATGGAATTCTATGGAAATTTCTTTCTCATCACTTAATAAGGTGATGGGGGCATTTGTTATCAAATGCCCCTTTATTTGAGATACTTCATTCAATTATTTTCATCTCTACCCGACGATTGGTGGCTCTTGCAGCATCCGTCTTTTCATTAACCAATGGTTTGCTTAGACCGAATCCGGCAGTGTTAATTCTATTAGAGGCAATATCTTTATTCACGAGATACTCTTTGACTGAATTTGCACGACTTTCAGACAGCTTTTGATTGTAATCGGGGGCTCCCACATCATCGGTATGGCCTTCCAATAAAATTTTAACATTCTTGTATTTCTTTAAGAAGCTGGCAACCCTGTCAAGCTCGGGGACAGATTCTTTTTTAAGTGTGGCTTTATCAAAATCAAAAAATACGAGTAATCTTGTATTACCTCCCGAAATTGGAGATAATTCAATATTCTTAGTTTGGGTACTTCCTGCATCACCGGCGGGTACTTCGTATCTCGAGCTGAAGAATACATAATCTTCTTTATCGGCAGTAATTGAGTAAGTTCTTCCTTGCTGGAGAATTACAAAATATTCTCCGGTATTGTCGTCTGAACGCAAATCTGCAACTTTTTTACCGGATTCCAAATCAGTTATTATGATATTGGCACCAAGAAGACTTCCGTTTTTTGCATCCTTTACCACACCGCTAAGAAGAAGAACAGCATCCGATTCATAAGGATTAGGAACTGCCTTATAAATGTCTAATCCGCCTTGCCCACCCGGTCTTGATGAAGAGAAATAGGCAATATCGGAATTTGGCATCGAATAGTAATAAAAATCATCGGCGGAAGAATTTATCGGTTCGCCTGCATTCACAGGTTTATCAAATCTGTTAAATTTGTATTTGGATATATAAATATCAAACTCTCCATAGCCCCCCGGTCTGTTTGAGGCAAAAGTAAAATTAGAATTGTCCACTCCGATTACCGGAGTCATCTCGTCATACTCAGAGTTAATATTCTTTCCGGCATTTTCAGCTTTTGACCAGCCATCAGCAGTTCTGAAGGAAATATAAATATCGGTACCTCCGTAGCCTCCGTCTCTATCGCTCGAGAAAAGTAGAATATTCCCGTCATTTGATATCATTGGCTGTGAATCCCAACCCGACGAATTTATATTTGGTCCCAGATTTTTGACATTAGTCCATTTACCGTTAATTTTTTCAGCACTGTAAATATCAAGCCTTCCAATTCCCCCAACTTCATGTTCAAAAGCAGCAAAAAGCATGAACTGTCCATCGGAAGTAAGGGCTACAGCACCGCTTTCCTTTCCGTCATTGATTGCACCTGACGCTTCTTTTGGAGAATTCAGACTACCGTTTCTTTCTTCAACAATGAATACTCTTTGACTTCCTCCATTTCTATTGCTCGTGAAATAAATGGATTTGCCGTTCTGAGTGATATTTGAATTAAAATCATCTTTGCTTGAATTAAATTCTACCGGACTTACAGTCACCTGACTACTGGCAACTATACTGAAAAGGCATAATAAAAGCAGTGAATTTAGTATTAATTTCATTTTTTATCTCCGTTTTTATA
>JBAYPL010000322.1:0-2939 GCA_041677745.1 Kapaibacterium sp. (SeqCode) | reverse complement strand
GGAATACCATTCAGGAATATGGAATATTAGGATACACAGTAAGCCGAGCGATGATTCTTCCCGGATTCGACAGCTTGATGAATGAAGAAGAGATAATAAGCTGGCATCAAGGTGAAACATATAATTCGGAGCTTGAAGTACCTTATAATAATCCTAATCGGAAATTCTACGGTTACTACGACGATGAGTTTGATTATCGTTTAGGTTCGTATGTGTATTCGCTTTATGGAACATTCTATGAAGATGGTGGCGAGATGGTGGAGAGATTACTCGATACGGCATTAGTCAGAGCTCCGCAGGCAATTGTATCAAGTGCTTGGGCTGACCCACATGTATTCAGTTCCGAAACCACTATCACCTATGTGGTTGATGATGATGTTTACCTGACGGCATTTCTTACCGACCTGCTTGGCAAAGAGTTGAAGACACTCGAAGTACCTGAATGGGGTTTACTCGAAAATAAAGAAGTAAAACGCGGACAGCATACGTTTGTATTCAAAGCGCCGGATTTAGCATCACAGGGATTTTACAACATACGATTCGTGGCTTATCCTATTGATGACCCGACACAAGATGTTTCTACTGTTGATGTAAAACTTCAGCTTATTAAATAAAAAAAATGTATTTTTGCGATATATTTGAAAATATTGTCATACATATTGTTAATGACTATTGTCATTCATTTTAAACTCCTTTCTCAGGAGCTTGAATTACTTTATCCGACACCGGAAACTCCGATATATCCCAACGAAGAAATTGAAATCATTTGGAAAAATCCGGATTCTATAGCAGTCAATTTATATTATAAATACGATAATTCCGAATGGATAAGCCTCGCCTCATCACTTATAGGAACATCATATAAATGGACATTACCAAATACTTCTGCCCGAAGAATTTCATTCAAAGCAGAGCGTTTCATTATGAAGGCGCCTGTGTTATATCGCCACCGTGAGGATGTTGGTTCTGCGGAAATAAAAAGTGTGGAATTTTCAAGTACGGGAAAGGAAGTTCTTACTGCTTCAAAATATGGGGAAATAAAACTCTTTGATTCTGATAAAGGTATAGTGCTAAACAGCATTTATTACAATGGATTAGGTGATTTGAACGCTGCCCGTTTGTATGATAATCAAACAGTATTTGCAAGTATCGAAAGTTACCTTGTCAAATTCAATTTGTCAGACTCAACGGTAATGAAAATTGTAGATGTAGGCTACGCTTTAAGGTCACTTGATTGTTCGAGTGAATTCGGCGGTATGGTTGCTGCAGTCTGTGACGACGGTAATGTATATATGTATGATACAGATTTGAATATCATAAGAACATTCTATGCCAATAATAATAAAAATCTATACACAGTCAGATTCAGCAAGGATGGCAGTAGAATTTACGCAGGAGATTTTACCGGTGTTATCAATTGTTTTGATGTAAGTAACGGTATGCATTTATTCAGCAGAAAACATAGTGAAAGCAGTGTTAGTATATCAGCTATTTGGTCAATTGACACAGGTGTTGATTTAGGTAAATTCGCAAGTTGTGGCGTGGACAGAAAAGTACGAATATGGAATGAAGATTCATTAGAAGCATTACATACTTTTGAATTACATGAAGGTCATGTTCGTTCAGTGAGATATTCGTTTGATGGTAAAATATTGGTTTCAGGCAGTCTCGACGGTACTCTTAGACTTTATGATCCCGAGGCTTTGTACGAATTTACAGATGCTATCACCTTACACGGCACGAGCGTATTGAGCATTGATTATTCGCCGGTCGAAGATTATGTTGTGTCAGCGGGAAGAGGAAGAGATTATAAAATTTGGAAAGTTTTTCGTCCTCATATTGACAGCAGTGTCGTGGAAAGCATAGTAAAAAGAAGGCTTGAACTCTTTATACCGGACTTGACAGTTGGTATTAATGAGGATTTTAAAATCCCCTTATTAACAAATATAAGTAAATTAGAGATAGATTTTCCCGAAAGCGTAAAGGATATTAAGCTCAAACTTGAGATTCCGATTGTCCTTGTAGATATTCCGGAATTTTCAAATAATTCAATAGGGAGAAATTATGATACTCTTGATATTGATTTAGAATTTGACGGTAATCTCGATACATTGAAAATGTTGGACGCTTACTCACTGCTTGGTCCCACAAATTACGGGAAATTACGAATCCTCGAAATCAATAATGACGAAGGTCTTGAGTTTACATTAAAAGACGGCTCTGTAACTATTCTCGGCGATTGTTTCGGTGATTTTGAAAGACAAATAAATGTCGGTGGTGACGGGGCAAGCCTTACGGTTAATCCTAATCCGGCAAGTGAGTATATAATCTTAAAAATTAATTTGTTGGAAGATGCTGATTACAACTTGCAAATCACCGATATTTCCGGTAGGAGTGTGTTCTATGAAGTAATTCAGGAATTGAAACACGGATACTCAGAGTTTAGCTTGCCTGTGTCAAATCTTCCCAACGGAATATACAGCTTGATGCTGAAAGGAAGTAATACAAAATTACATAATTTACTTATAATCAATAGGTAACAAACGGAAAATTAATACATGTTAAAAACTTTACCGCTATATACAATCATATTCTTATCAGCTGTATATATATCCTTTTCACAGTCTCCCGCAGGAGAATTAGTATCATTTTATACCACTTCGGACAAAGATACTGTCAAACTTAACAGGAAGTATGGTGATTGGTGGTTCGGAGTTCATGGCGGTTTTGAACTTTTGAATTATTTCGGAGAATTGAATATTAATCTACTTGCCCAAAGCGATAACCCTTTCAATAGATTAGTCAACTATAGCACAGGTTCGGGTGGTGGATATTTTGCCGGTGGAAATATCGAATGGAAACCTCTTGGCGAAAGATGGGGAGCAGCCCTGTCGGTAAATTTTACAGACTGGCGAAGTTTCAAATCATCAATGAAGGAT
>JBAYPL010000321.1:0-2948 GCA_041677745.1 Kapaibacterium sp. (SeqCode) | reverse complement strand
TTATGCCCAATGATGAATATGTATTTGACAAGTATGATTTCAATAAAAAACGATTCGGATTGTATTTTCTTTCGGAAAATTTTAGTTCTGACAATGAAAGTATGGTAGATGACTCAACAAGCATAAGAAATTTAATGAATTTCAGAAGTCATGGAAGTACCTATCTTGCATTAGCGGAAGTCAATGCTTCAGACAGCAATTATTACAAAACAGTCTATACTACTGATTACGGAAATTCTTGGTTAAGCCTCGATAATATAAATTTAGCCGAAAGAGTTTACGGAAGCTATATAATGAATAAGGACAAACATTTAATTAGAATTGACAGTAATGCTGTGATTTATAAGTCTGAAGATTCGGGTAACAGTTGGGAAATTGTTTGTGATGACTCTGATAATGAACAGTTGAAATTCAACGAAGAAAGCAATCAACTCCATTCGTCAACTTACAACGAATCTAATGGTACAATGCTTGTTAAATATAAAGATTACGGACCGATACTGTTTTCACTCGATCATGGTAACAGTTGGCACAATGTGTTACCTGAAAATCAGGCATATAGTTTAATACACAAGTTTGTGCTGAAAAGCAAAACCGATTTTTCATGGGTATTTTTGCCATTCTCTTTTGATAGTACATTCAAGTTTTACTTGAATACTCCAACCGGAATTTATTGCTCTTTTGATACACTCAAATCATTTAAAAACATAAGTAGTGATATAATCGAACCGTCATACATCCGGCGATTCAAGATGGGAAATGACGGTAAACTTTATGCTTTAAATCAGCGAGGATTATTCAGAAGCAAAAATAAAGTAAATGACGTTCAATTTCAAACGCAGTTTTCGGCTCCGAATCGTGATATTTATCCTATTCCTGCTAATGATGAAATTTATATAATGTCAAACCATTTGACAAATAATCATGCAAACAATATTACAGTCAAAATATTTGACAATAGAGGAGTTGAAATCCAATCGAGTATAGTACCGATTAGACATGAAAATAATGTTATAAGAGTAGATATATCAATGCTTCCGCCCGGAATGTATTATATTCAAGCCGGAGATATTTTCGAGCGAATGATTAAAATGTAAATATTTCCATTCTATAATTAATTATTAATAAACAAGATTAATCATTAACTAGGATTTTTTAATTAATTTTATTATCCTATAATCATAGTATCTAAACAATGTCAGAAACCTTACTACTTGTAATTTTTGCAGTTATCGTAATCATCATGTTAGTGATTGACTTAGGCGTTTTTAACAAGAATCCGCACAAAGTAAGCTCAAAGGAAGCACTTGTCTGGACAATAGTCTGGATAATTATAGCTTTAGCATTTTCAGGATTCATATATTCTAATTATGGCGCTGCCAAAACTACGCAGTACATTACTGCCTATTTAATCGAAAAATCCCTCTCAGTTGATAACCTCTTCGTATTTGTATTAATTTTCGGAATGTTTAAAGTTCCCGAAATATACCATCATAAAGTCTTATACTGGGGTATAATCGGAGCAATAGTATTCCGAGCCATATTTATTTTCACCGGTGTATGGTTGATTAATATGACTTATCTTCCAGAAATGGAATTGTTCGGTATGATTGTTAAACTAAATCCTATTCTGATATTTTTTGGTTTCTTCCTGATTGCTGCAGGAATTAGGACTTTAAAAAATCATGATTCTTTTGACGAAAATAAAGAAAACTCGATGACCAATTTCATTAAGAGATTCATACCTGTCCATGAGCAATTTGACAACGGTCATTTCTTTACGCGGATAAAGGGCAAATGGCTTGCTACACCTCTGTTTGTTTGTGTAGCAGTTATTGAAATGACAGATGTTGTATTTGCGATAGACTCTATCCCTGCAATATTTGGTGTGTCAAAAGATCCTGTCATTCTTTATACATCCAACATTTTTGCCCTACTCGGATTGAGAGCTTTATATTTTCTTCTTGCCAACTCCATGAACAAGTTCAAATATTTGAAATATGGTTTAGGCATTGTTCTCTCTTATATCGGATTAAAAATGCTTATTTCGGAATTTTATCATATAGATTCGATAGTATCACTATTCATTGTTGCGATTTTACTGACAGGTTCGCTAATTCCGTCTTTTATGAAGAAATCATGAATTTTTGCGTATATCCAAGTGAATATATTATCATATCATTTGAGAATTTGTTGTCATCTAATGGCATATTTTGCGATTATTATGTAAACATAATAACATAATATCCGGGAATTTAAAAAAATATAACTGATATAAAAATTTTTTTCATACTTTTGTACTGATATTTGTTACACTGTTATTAGATTTTACTAACAGTTTTAAGAGTTCTTTGACCTACTATTGATTGAAATATAATGATTTGAAACAAATGAATCTAAATTATGTGCGTTTTTCAAAAATAACAACAAGGTGCAGACATGGAAAAAATTAATGTGATAATAATCGGCGCAGCAGGCAGAGATTTTCACAACTTCAACACAGCATATCGCAACAACCCGCTATATAATATCGTAGCATTCACAGCGGCACAAATACCGGATATAGACGGAAGAAAATATCCGGCCTCCTTAGCAGGCGAATTATACCCCCAAGGCATACCGATACACGACGAAAGCGAACTTGAACAACTCATACAAACCCACAAAGTAGAAGAATGCGTCCTCTCATACAGCGATTTACCCTACTCCACAGTAATGCACATAGGCTCACGTGTAATGGCTGCCGGTGCTAAATTTTCTATGATGGGAGCTGCTCCTACTATGATTAAATCAAGTAAACCATTAATTGCTGTGTGTGCTGTTCGTACAGGATGCGGCAAAAGTCAGACCACACGCGAAGTCGTTCGTCAATTGATGGCAATGGGTAAAAAAGTTGTATCTATACGCCATCCAATGCCTTATGGAGATTTAGAAGCGCAGAAAGTCCA
>JBAYPL010000320.1:0-2955 GCA_041677745.1 Kapaibacterium sp. (SeqCode) | reverse complement strand
CTTTCAATCTATAAACAAGGTAAAGGCTCAGTACAGTTCCCTTTGACAGATCCTTTTCCGTACGAGCTTATCAAGGATATTGTTGTTTTCAGAGTAAATGAAAACAAAAGTAAGTTCGCAAAATAATATAAAGAAAAACCCATGCCGAGCCATATTCAGCATGGGCTACCTCCGTCCCTTCAGGTCTGGGACCTAAAATTTTCCGTTACCCGTAATCTCAATTTCATCATCGGTGAAGTATGTCCCGGGTGATAAGTATTCAACAGTCAATTTTACCTTTATACTATAGGATTTCGCATGTACCGGATAGAAGGTGAAGAAAATATTACCTGAGTTTGACTTTGGTGATATAACAAACGGCGTCTCTATAGGTGGGGCGTTCAATATTACAGAATCAGGGTCAAATATCTCGATATTCATGATTTTTGCTTCAATATCTGAAGAATTATGAATTTGAATAGATTTTAAACCAAAGTCACCAACAGTAACATCACCAAAAGAAATGTCTTCTGCCCAGACCGATGCAACCTTTGATTTAATAGGCGTTTTTGGATTACGATAATCTGACCAACGAATTATATCATCATAATTCCCCGGTTCGTCAGCATGAAATGTGATATTGACAGTTTTTGCAAATCCGCCGGAACCCTGCGGTTCCAGCACTAAAGGATTGGTAAAATCAAAAGAGTAATTTTCGTTATATTGATCTGTATAGATATCCGTAAGGCTCACTTGACCTTCACTTATATTTTTGAGTGTCATGTTTGACGAGTATGTCTTACCCGGATGTAAAATTTTAAAGTCAATTTCTTCAGGAGTAACGGAAAACACCGGCGGCAGATTATTAGGGTCATGAATTATAATAATTTCTTTGGTCGAATCAAGCATTGAGGCATCTTGGCATGAAACCAGTAACATCAGAGATAAACATAGACAACTTAAAAACGCTGTATGCTTGTTTGACATGACAGTATAAGCAAAGATTTTTTTCATAATTGATTCAAGCTACTTTTTTAAAATAATTAGTTAAGAAAAATATTATTTACGGGTTGCACAATATTTGGTAAAAAATTAAAATCCGAATCCCAAGCCTACTGTACCACCTAATTTCTCGGTAGAATAATAATTTTTACTTCCATTGGACTGACTTTCAGAATAAATCAACATACCGTATTCCAATCCAAAGTTTAAGTAGAAGTTATCACTGACATAGTAATTTGCCCCTAAACCACCTTTAAGTATAGGACCGATTACAGTACTTCCAGCAAGTAAATTCAATTCAGGATATAAACCTGTACTGCCGATTTCATGAAAATTATAATGATAGGTCACAGCCAACCATGAACCATTCCATATCTGGTTATATTGATATATTATGCCATCGGCATCTTTGTTATAGCTCATTCTGAAATTTTCTATTCCGACAGCTAAACCTATTGAATTATTTTCATCAATTCTATAACGAAATCCTCCACTTATATCATTCATTAATGGGTTATTTTCATTTGCTAAATCAAACCCGGGGAAAGATACAGCACCAAATTTACGAAAATACAATGAAGTATTTTCCATAATGTTACCAAGGAAACTTTCTGATTGAATTTTAATGTCGGGCATAAACGAGTTCTGCAATAAAGCAAGAGGTAAGCTACTGTAAGGAGCAAAACTTCCGAGATGAATTACTGCGTAGAATTTGTCAGAAGAAGCTGCATTTATTGTGTTAGCTTGCTCTAATTCATCTTCATATAAAACATTGGATTTCTTATTGTCAGAAGCATACAAGCCTAAAGTTGAATTTGAAGATTTCTTAATAATTTTAGTGTTACCCCCATCGGTGTGACTCTGAATTTTCTCTGACGAATATGATTCCATAACCGGATTATTTGGGGCATTATGAGATTTCAGAATGCTAATATTCCTTACTTCGTCAGTCAAGACTTGATTACTTTTATTATCCAAAGCATAATATGCTGTAATGCTTAATAAGGAAATAACTAAAATTGATAAAGAAATCTTGTTAAATAATGGTAATGAAAATAATACCGCTGATTTTGAACCAATATCAGCCAAAGTACCCAATGGACCTTCCTTTAAGCCTATATTTTTCAATATGCTATTGCGAAGAGCCGGTGGCGGTGTAATCTGCGAATTTTTTAAACTATTTCTCAGCTGAACAAATTGTCGCATTTCATCTTGCAATTCCGAATTGTTAGCCAATTCATAGAATAGCGTACTGGTTTGTTCCTGTGACAGTTCTCCGTCCAGAAACGCAACCAACCTTTCAGATGAACTCATAAATTCATTAGTTTCATACATTGTTATAACCTTTATTATTTTTTTTTCTATTTTTCATTTTTATTTCTCCAACTCGTTCATATATGGAGCAAGAATACTTCTAAGTTTATCTTTAGCTCTGTATATGCCAACCCTAACAGATGACAAAGGCATAGATAGAGCATCTGAAATTTCCTTATATGTCATATCCATGTATTCTTTTAATATTATCAATTCTTTAAGTTTATCTGGCAATGTTTCGATTGCCATATCAATGATATTTTTTAAATCTACATTTTCAAAAGTATTATCGTAGTATGGCATATCTAAGTTATCATGACCTGTAGTAACTGCACGTTTACGATGTACTTCATTGTAACACAGATTCCTTGCAACAGTCATCAGAAAACCGACTACATTTTGAATCTTATCACCTCTCTGGCTACTGGTGTATAATTTTGTAAAAACATCTTGAAATATATCCTCGGCAGCCGATTGATTGCTTATGTACTTTCTGCAATAAGTAAATATCCGTTGTGAATGACGGTTATAAAGCTCGTCAAAAGCCAGTCTTGAATTCTTTTTATCAAGGCTAAGTTTATCATAGAGCTCTACATCGGACATATTTTTAATGCTTTCGTACATTTATATTTTAAATACTTTTTTAAAATTGTACATCTT
>JBAYPL010000319.1:0-2959 GCA_041677745.1 Kapaibacterium sp. (SeqCode) | reverse complement strand
TCTACAGGCAAGCCGATAATATAACCCAATATACCACTGGCACCAAGAGCCAAAGCGGCAAAATTAATCACACCCGTAATTATAGAAATTAGCAGAAAGCTCCATAATACCCAGGGACCAAGCTCCTTGTAAGCCTCAAGTAAACTTTTACCCTTGACGCTTGTATATCTGTAACTGAATTCAAAGAAAGGATATTTAAACAAATTGGCTAAAATCACCAGTATCAATAGTGAGAAACCGTAATCGGCACCTGCCCTTGTGGACTGTATAAGATGAGAACCTCCGATGGCGGCACCGGCATACAATATGCCCGGGCCTACAGCTTTTAATAGATTTGTTAGTTTGATGTTCATTTAATGCTTATAAGCTATTGTAAATTTCTAAAGGAAGTCGTCCAAGTCTGTAGAATGACAGAATTTCAGCAAAACCATATTCATTAAGTGTTTCTGATGCAACATTCTGACGTGAACCGTACATTTTGATATATTCCAGCATTCCTTGTTGTTGCCAGATGAAATTTTGAGGAATTTCAGGAAACCTGCGTGTAAGTAAACCATATACATTCAAAGCAGGTGTTGACCAATACCATACGAACAGATTAATCCTTGAATCATCATCTGCAAGAGCAAGGGCTAAAGGTAGTATCGAATTCAATATTAATTCCCTTCTGAGATGGGCTCCTTCACCGCCAAAGCCGTATTTTACCATTCTTATCATAGAATCTTGAATATTAACTGATTCTCCAGCTTGAATACGAGCAAGAAAATCATAAGCATAAGATGATATAATTAATTCAGACAATTCGGCAAGACGTTCAGTACTGTATTTGTGGCGGTTTTTACGGCTTCCGTATTTATTGAGATATGAAGATATCAAATCGCTGAAAGTACTTTTTAAATTATTACAGCGTAATTTAGTACCTGCTTCTGCCGTCCTTCGCAACAATCTTCTTAATGCAAGATTTTGTAATTCTTCCGGAGAAAAGGTGTTGGTAACATCTGTTTCTAAGTTGTCGTTTTGAAGCAGATTATTATAATCCAAAACCAAAGTCTCAAAATTTGGTTTTAGTTCGGCATCATTAACTAAAACAATATGCAACACTACATTTTTATAGTTAATATCATTATCGTGTAAATGCTTATTCCAGTCGGAACTTTTCTTGTGAAATTCTGCATCTCCGATAATCAGGTAACCGTCAAGTAGTATTGCAATATCCAACAAATCGGGACCGGCTTGGCGGTTTAGTCGTCCCGGAGAAATAATCTGCAATCGTCTGCCGGATTCCGTTTTGTAAATTCTTGCAGGCTCTGAAATATACAAATGGATATCCTTTTGCAAATTTAATTCATTAATATTGCCATATATGATTTCCATAAGTGCAAAAATATAATTTTCATGGTAGTGAACAAAATAATAATTGAGCTTTTGCGATTTTATAAATATATTATCCATATTTTTTTCATAATTTTACGAATGCCTGATTTAATAACCCATACTGTTGCTGCTTACATGATCAGGAGCAGAAAAATCAAAGTCCACAATTTAATAATATATCTGATAGGAGCCATGCTTCCTGATTTGGCTACCCGCCCATTCATGATATTAGTCCCCAAGACTCAGCATTTTTTTCAGGCATTCCACACTCCGGTAGCTCTTGCACTGATAATATACGGTATTGTACAATTTTTTGACAAAAAAATCAGGCTGACAGTTGCACGGATGCTTTCATACGGTACACTGACACATCTTTTTCTCGACATGTTTCAGGATTCGGTGGCTGAAAGAGGATACGGATGGTTCTTTCCGTTCTCTTATCTGGATTTCAGGATTGGTCTATTTTGGCCAGAAGACTCGGTTGCAATAGTTCCGATATTGCTGTTGGTTTTTTTTATTGATTTTTTCTATTCAAAGTACAGGAATAAGAAACTCATGCAGGAATCAGCCGATTAATAGATTTCTTAATAGTAAATTTGAAAGTAGTACCTTTGTCAGGTACTGATTCCACAGAGATTTTCCCTCCTTGTGCTTCCACCAATTCCTTGCAAATTTGGAGACCGAGACCGCTGCCATGCTCATTGGCAGTCCCGGGAGTCGAGATTTTATGCTCAAAGCTGAATAATTGTTTAATTTGAGAATCTTGCATACCTACTCCGCTGTCAGATATACTCACCATTATCATATTATCGTCACTTTCTTCTGCATCAAGTACAATATTGCCACCGATAAATGAATATTTTACAGCATTACCGATGAGATTTCTTAATACTGTATCCAATGCCTGACTGTCACAATAAGCAAAGCATTCATTTTTCAAATTATTGAGAATATTAATATTCTT
Source organism: Kapaibacterium sp. (SeqCode) (assembly GCA_041677745.1). GTDB lineage: Bacteria > Bacteroidota > Ignavibacteria > Kapaibacteriales > UBA2268 > JANJTB01. The sequence continues at coordinate 621 of JBAYPL010000319.1, read as the reverse complement.
AGCTTCGGCACTTGCTTTATATATTTCTATAATCCTATCGAATTTAGTTTTAATATTAATAACTTCATCTGCAAACTTGAAGGAACCAGTTTGCGTAGAAGCCCATGTCAGAAGGTTTTCAAGCAAATTATAAAATTTTCTTGCCGAATCGCTAAGAGTAATAGCCAAATCAGCAAGGTCTTTTCTGTCAAAAGAATCAATGTCATTTTTCAGCAAATCAGTTAAACCAATAAAACCACTGAAAGGACTTCTTAAATCATGAGCAATAACAGAGAAAAATTTAGCTTTAAGTTCGATTTGCTCTTGTAATTTCTTTTTAGCCTCAGCAAGTTCAATATTCTGCCTAATTAACCTGTCATTCATGCGTTTTAAATTAATATGAGTCTTTACTCTGTTAAGCAATTCTTTTGAATTGAAGGGCTTAATTATATAATCAACTGCTCCGCATTCAAAAGCATTATTCACGGAAGTAAATGCTGACTTGCCGGTAACAAAAATAACGGGAATATCTTTTATTTCAGGGGTAATTTTAAGACTTCTACAAATCTCATATCCGTCGGTGTTGGGCATCATTATGTCGAGAAGAATTAAATCGGGTTTGATTTTCAAGACTTTACATAT
>JBAYPL010000318.1:0-2987 GCA_041677745.1 Kapaibacterium sp. (SeqCode) | reverse complement strand
TTTGAAATCAGTATTCTAAATATTTTTCAGTATAGAAATATTTTGTGACACATGCATGATATATATAAAAAAAAAGGAGCTCAGCATTACACTTGAAGCCCCTTTATCTCGGTGTTGTAATTTTCTCTTAATTAGAAGTCGAAGTCTATTCCGAAGAATACTCCTTTCACCTGTGAATCATAAGGCTGATTTTGTATCGAATAATTCAGAACTGACATTTCGTATCCCACAGTCAAGCCAATGTTTGAGTCGAAAGGCCGGTAGTCAAATCCCAACGCCATTCTGTAAAAGTATTTACCGAAATCAGCAACGCCTAATGAGCCTTGAACAAATGGACTGAATCCGGAAACTTCAAATACTCTCGGGTTATACTTACCGGTTAAGGCTACTGATAACAGACTCCTGCTTTCATTTGAAAATATATCGTTATTCTCTGATTCCGAAACTAATACCATGTAATTCTGATTAGCAAATTCAAGTCCGTATTTCAAGCCGTCAAGTAAGTCAAATGTACTAAGGATACCTACATTGATATTGCTGAGAAGATTTGTATTGCCGCCAAAAATACTGCCTAATTCCGTGTTGCTGTTGCTGAAGTTTCTCAAATAAACTGTATAATGAGTCTTTGAGTTAGATGATGCTAAATCAACATTCAAGGGACTGAATGAATTTGCAGAATGATTCAAATCTACTAATGAAAATTTAACATCATTAGGGATAATATCCGAAGAATGTGCTATTACGAGCGTCTTATTATCATCTGAAGCAAGTAAGGCATTATCAGTAAGATTGTAATCCTTAGTAGATTTACTCTCTGCCAAAAATTCTTGCATATTGTCTGAATTACTGACTGAACTGAATATCGGAATTCTTGGATTCGCGGTGTTATCAGAGATATCACTAATTGGATTAGCTGATGTTACTTGTGATTCCTCCGAACCGGAGTTCATTACGCTAACGGAGTTTTTGTGAATCACAACATTATTTTCAGATTTGTCTGCGACTAAATCGCTATTGTAATTTTCAATTAAGGTATATGAGCCGTAAGAAACTCCGAGTATCAACAATAAGGGAACTGCTGCCCTCTTGAAGAAAGCACTTATAAACGGACTTCTTCGAATCAAACCACCGGAAATCGAAGCAGGTGCCGGAGGTGTATATCCTAATTTATTAAATAACGAATTTACAGTAGCCAGAGGAGGCGTATATGCTTCAGAATCTCTTTTAAGAGCTTCTCTGACGGCAATATGATACTTGTGTTCCTCCTGCAATTCGGAAGAAACAGCCAAAGCATCGTAAAGCTCGTGCTCTAACTCTTGCTCCAGCTCATTATCCATAAGCCGAGTCAGGAGTTCCGAAGGCGTTTCATTAGCAAATTCTTTCATAACAATTCATATATATTATTTTGAGTTCTATTCTAATTCTTGCATATATGGTGCAAGTATGTCTTTAATCTTCTGTTTTGCTCTGTGAATACGTACTTTCACGTTTGAAAGCGGCATCTCAGTAATCTCAGCAATCTCCTTATATGTCAAGCCGTGATATTCCCGAAGGATGAACGGCTCTTTATACTCATCAGGCAAAGTTTCAAGTGCGTCTTTTATTAAGTCAAGCAACTCAGATTGCTCCGAACCGGATTCGGTACCGTAATCGGGTACCATATAATCTTCATAGCTGACCGATTGCTTTTCCCGCTTCTTGAAATTCACGCAGAGGTTGCGTGCTATTTTTAACAAAAACGCCGGTACATTTGTCATCACCCTGTCTTTGCTGGCACTTTGGTGAAACCTTATAAAAGTTTCTTGAAACAAATCCTCTGCTTCTTCCAGATTTCCAATGAACCTTTTGCAGTATGCGTAAATTCTCGGAGAATGGCGTTTGAATAATTCAGAGAAAGCCCCTTCTGCTGTACGCTTATCATCGCATAGCATATAGAACAATTCAGCATCACTATATTCATCAAAGCGCCGTCTCATATTTCAAATTACCATGTCAGTACAAAAACAATAACACATTAATATACAATTTGTTACAAAATAAAAATTATGCAGTTTTCCACATATCGTTTAACAGCTCTTCAAAGCTGAAAAATCCTTTCTTCCCCTTGATTAGTTTTGCCGCTGTTAATGCTCCCGATGCAAATCCTGAGCGGTTTCTCGCTCTATGAGTAAGCTCAATAGAATCTGACAATGAATCTAAATAAATAGTATGAGTGCCTGGAACCTCACCCCCGCGAGTAGAGCTGACATGAAGTTGCTCTTTTAATATTTCGCCATTTGATGTCTCGGTTAAAATCTCCTTTTTTCTGTCAACATTTGTCCTGATTATTTCGGCTAAGCTTATTGCTGTACCTGAGGGACTGTCTTTTTTGCGATTATGATGCAATTCGTGCATGAATATATCATATTCCTGAGCTTGGTTGACTAACTTCGCAGATAGAGCGACAATCTTGAAAAAAATCTGCATGCCTACTGAAAAATTTGAACCCCAAACAATACCTGTATTATTTTGAATTGCGTAATCTTTTATAATATCGGTATCTTTATACCAGCCGGTAGTTCCGATAACAATATCCTTGCCGCATTCGGACATTATTCTTACATTGTCTTTAACAGCCGGCGGTACGGAGAAGTCAACAGCAACATCAAAATCATAATTATTTCTTGCTTCCGGTAAATTAATTTCATCAAAAATTTCACTGACTTCAATTCCTTGCAATTCGGAAAGTCTGTGTATTTCCTTGCCCATATTTCCATATCCTAATAAGGCAATTTTCAGATTGTTTTGCATTAAGGCACCTGTATTGTTGAATTATTTAGTATTTTTTATAAAAAATATTTAGTATTTTTGACGTGTCAGATGAGCATATCATTTGTTTACTGGGTTCTTTATAAATTTGAGGTCGGTAATATGACAGCAGAGCAGGAGTTGAAAACTCTTTTTGCACCGGCGAAAAGACTTGATAAAAATGAAGTATTGAAACAGAA
>JBAYPL010000317.1:0-3002 GCA_041677745.1 Kapaibacterium sp. (SeqCode) | reverse complement strand
TTGGATTGGAAAGTCGAGGCAGGTGCTGAATATATAGTTACTCAACCAGTATTTGATATAAGTATTTTCGAAAATTTTCTGAATCAAATTAAGCACATTAATATTCCCGTTATTGCAGGTCTTTGGCCTCTCACATCCATAAGGAATGCTGAATTCATGAATAATGAAATACCGGGATGCAATGTACCAGAGCATATTATGGCTCGTTTACGTAAACATGCTGAGTCTAAGGAAGATTCAATAAAGGTCGGAATCGAAATTGCACGTGAAACATTGGAGATTATGAAGTCTTATATTAGTGGTGTTCAGATTTCTGCACCATTTGGAAGGGTCAAGAGTGTAAGTGATGTAATGCAAGGATTTATTCTGCCTTGATTGTTGAATTCAAATATTTACAATAAATATGATTAAGCACTCTTCGTGTATTAAAATTCTTATAATAATTTTTAATTAAAAGTATGATTTCACCTGATATTGAAGCATATAACGAAAAGCAAAAATCACCATACAGTGATATTTGTCAACTTATTGCAGCCGAAATAGACTATTCACTGTCTGAAGCTAAAAATAAGATTTGGCATGCTCATCCGGTATGGTTCATAGATGATAATCCAATTGTCGGATACAGCTTGCAGAGGCTGGGGATACGCTTGATGTTTTGGAGTGGTGCGGATTTTGAAGAGCCCTTATTAAATGTTCTCGGCACAAAGTTTAAAGATGCCTCAATATTTTTCAATAATGTAAGTGATGTCAATATCAATGACTTGCAGCGATGGCTCGAAAAATCAAAGACCATTCAGTGGGACTATAAAAATTTGATAAAAAGAAAGGGTAAACTCAAAAGATTGATATAACTTATTGATTTTCAGACTTACTCATTGATTATGTTATTTTAATTGATTGGTAAGAATTTCATCTATGTAGAGATGAATTAATTGATTGAAGATTTTAATTGAATTACACTTACTTTTGATGTAATGCAGGAATTTATTAAATATGCAAGACATAAGTCAATTGATTCGAGTGTCAATCACCATTATTCATTAGAAGTCATTGACATCCTAAACGAAAATAATTAATGGAAAGGATTATATGTTGTAGTTCTTGAAGAACTATTGACAATGTTTCAATTGTAAGCGATGCAAGCTCTCAAGGAACTTAAGCATATCTTAGAAATTATGAAAATGGACAATTTTGATATGTTTGGAAAAACAATGCAAAGATGCTTTGGGATAATTCATGAATAAGCTGAGAGATAAAATCTTTTTCTCGAATATTTTACAAACAAGGTATATGAAGCCGGGATATGTACTTAGTATTGATATGCCTTTACATGAAGGAAATTATTTCTAAATAATAATACTGAAATTTAATTTATACAGTAATTTTTATTTGTTTATTATCATAATTAATATTATTTTTGAAGTCTGTTTTATTGACATTTAGAAATAAAACTGCCGGAGTAGCTCAGGTGGTTAGAGCAACGGAATCATAATCCGTGTGTCGGGGGTTCAAGTCCCTCCTCCGGTACCAAAATTTAAGGCTGTGTATATCACAGCCTTATTTGTTTCAGGTAATTTAGAGGTCAATTAATGAATAATGTTCTTGTCGTAGCATATTATTTTCCACCATCCGGTGGTCCGGGCGTTCAAAGAGTACTGAAACATATAAAATATCTTCCTGAGTTCGGTTGGAATCCCATTGTATTGACCGTTGCTAACGGAGATTACCCTGCGAAGGACCTGTCTTTAATGGAACAAGTCCCCAATGATGTCAAAGTATATCGTACGCGAATCATCGAACCATATAATATTTACAGGACGCTTACAGGTAAGAGCAAAGATACTGCTATTGATGTCAACGTCATCAAGAAAGAAGGACAGAAAATCAGCTTCGTCGAAAAGTTATCGGAGTTTATTCGCTCAACCTTTTTTATTCCTGACGCGAGAATTGGCTGGATGTTAACTGTCCGAAAGGATATCGAGAAGATTTTCAAAGAAAATGATATTCATGCAGTTTACAGCTCTTCCCCACCTTACACTTGTTCAATAATTGGTCGTCATATAAAGAATAAATACAAAATTCCTTGGATTGCAGGATTCCGAGACCCTTGGACGGGATTTATATCATCTCCGGTGCGGTGGTCTGTTCCTGCAAGAATTGATCGTAATATGGAAAAAAGTGTTTTTTCTAAAGCGGATTTAATAGAATGTGCTTGGGAAGGAATCATCAAAGATGCTGTTAGTAAATTTCCTGATTTGGACAGTAACAAATTTCTTCACATTCCAAACGGCTTTGACTCGAGCGACTTTCCGACAATCGAACACAAGAACAATGATGAGTTTACGATAACATATACAGGTTCCATGTACGGCAGGCGTAATCCTCAAGCATTATTTGAGGCAGTCGCTGAACTAATTAATAATTCAAAAATTAAAAGAGACAAAGTGAAGTTTAAATTTATCGGGAGGTTCGGCAACGAAATATTCGATATGTTTGAGCAATCCGGCTTCAGTGACAGAATTGAAGTTATCAATTATCTCCCGCACAGTGAGAGCATCAATCAGCTGTTGCAGTCCGACTTATTATTGTTAGTTGTGGATGAGTCAAAGGAATCTAAAGAAATTGTCCCCGGTAAAGTTTATGAATATATCGGTGTCAAGAAACCTATTTTAGGAATAGGACCGGAAGATGGAGCAGTAGGAAGACTGCTATCAGAAACTAATACCGGATTGATGGCTCATCAAAGCAATGTCCAAAAAATATCCGCATTGTTTGAAAAATTCTATAAGGCATGGGAGAAAAATACGGTTCTAATATCATCAAATACTGAAAAGATTTCTGCTTATGAGCGCCGTAATGCTGCTAAAATGCTGGCTACAAATCTTAATAAAATTACAAACCCCTGATTCTGGATGTCAGGGGTTTTATTTACTAATTAATCTATATTGTATGATTTAAGTTGTCTTCTCAAAACGAGTTTGTCATCTATGTACATCACA
>JBAYPL010000316.1:0-3015 GCA_041677745.1 Kapaibacterium sp. (SeqCode) | reverse complement strand
CCGCATACATAGGCACCGCTGCCGAGAAATATTTCAATAGTAAAGTCCAAGCCTAATTTATGACAATGCTCATGAAATTCTGCTAATTCATTTGTTAGCTGGGGTACTAGGAATTTATATTCTCCGCGTAAGTAAATATATCCTTTTCTTGCACCTATCACTTTAGCACAGATGCCCATTCCTGACAGTACTTTTCTCGGAACCTTAGTCAGAATTTCCCTGTCCTTGAATGTACCCGGCTCACCTTCATCTGCGTTACAGATAACATATTTCGTGTCACTTTCTGTCTGAGCAGCAAATTTCCATTTCAGGCCCGTAAGAAATCCTGCTCCGCCTCGACCTTTTAGTCCCGAGTCAATTAAATCTTTAATCAATTCTGCATTAGAACGGTCCATTACGCTTGTAAGAATCTTATATTTCTCGGGATGGTAATTTCCGAGTATCACATCCACTCTTTTTAATCGTTCAGACATTATCAGACTCCTTCAAATTTGATTTTTATAATAGGTGATTATTTCCCTCACGCGTTCAGGAGTTAAGTCGGTAAACACATCATCATTGACAAGCATAGCCGGTCCCATGTGACACCATCCGAGACAGTTGGTATAAAGTAGAGTAAATTTTCTGTTGAGTGTTGTTTCTCCGACTTTGATTTTCAGTAAGTTTTCAAGTGTTTCGATTATTTGCGTTTTATTATGCATTTCACATACAATCGTTTTGCACACTCTTATGACATATTTCCCGCGGGGTACTGTATCAAGGAAGGAATAAAATGTAGCCTTACCATAAACATCTGCGGTGGAAATATCAAGTTTTTTGGCAATTTCCACCATTGCATCATCGGAAATATAATGTTCCTTACGCTGAATTTCCTGTAATATCGGTAGAAGCGAAGCTCTGTCCGAGCCATAAGTTTCGACCAATGTTTCGACTAATTCTTTTGTATGCGGCATATCTTTAACCTTTTAAGTATTAAACCAATTATATATTTTTACAAAATGAATTTCTTTTTTTATTGCCGAAACTAAATCATTACTAACTTAACATATTGTTATCAAAATGCCAAATAATATATAATAAAATAACAATTTTTTATTAAATTTTACTGTATTATGTTATATCCATATCAAATATTTTTTTAATTTTTTGAAATGAGGCTTTTTTTTGCGAATTGATTAATCAAAAGTAGGCGATTATTTTTTTTTATATTATTGATAATCCGAAAAATGTTTGTATTTTTGTGTTTGTACGGTGTGTAGCGCAGCCCGGTAGCGTACTTCGTTCGGGACGAAGGGGTCGGAGGTTCAAATCCTCTCACACCGACAAATCATGCTGATTTATATAGACTTACAATAAAGCCTTAAAATTTTATAAGCAAAAACGCCTCTTATAATCATGAGAGGCGTTTTAATTAATTGTAAGCTTATGTCTTACTCAACATTTTATTTGATTACCATGACAGTTTTTACTGAAGTTTCAATACCATTTGAGACTTTAACGAAATACAGACCGTTTGGCAGTTCAGACACATCTATCGAATGATATCCGCTCAGACCTTCGGAACTGTTCAATTCTACCCCGTTTAAGTTGATAATTTTCACTGAACATGAGCCGGTTTCAGGAAGATTAACATGAATATTTTCTACAGCAGGATTTGGATAAACATCAAACACCATCGAAGACAAATCGTCAACCGAACTCGTGTTCTTAGGAGTTAAAGTTAAATCCTTCTCAACAAGAGACTCTTCACCAATCTCAATATCAGTCAAAGCTGCAGAGTATCCGATTTTATCAACTATCAAGGAGTATTTTCCGGGAGCAATATCGGTTAACTCAAATTCACCGTAATTATCGCTTGCTAAGTTGTGAGAAACATTCCCTTTATCATTGACAAGGTACACGCTTGCGCCAATCAGAGCATCGTTGTCAGCAATTTCTCCGTCCATATTGATGACACCTCCACGTTCCTTACCGATTCTGCCTCGAACAATTCCTTTGCCTTTTTTACGCTCACACAGATTGAGCATGATTTTGAAGCTTCCGTTTGCACCCTCTTCACCAACGCTCACTCTACTTGCTTCTTCCCAAAGTAAGCTTGCTTCTTCGCCTTCTACATAAAATCCCGGAGAAAGCATCCTGTTGAATGGATTTGCAAGAATCACATAATCACCCGGTATAAGATTTTCGATGTTGTATCCGCCGAATCCGTCAGTAAATGCAGATTTCCCCATATACAAATATCTGTTATTAAATCCATTAGTACTTACAAGGAATGCAGATACTTGTACACCTTCTACCGGTTCATTGTCAATATCAACTACTGTTCCGAAAATACTGTTATCATAATTTGGAACTTTTACAAGGTAGAAGTCTATGTCATTTCTATCGGCAGTCAATATGATAGATTTAGCATCTGTCGGATTATCTGCAAGCTCATAGTATTGCGGGAAATATGCTTGAGGATAACTGCTGTCAGAATTGAAGAATACATTTTTTGCTACCGCTTTGTAAGAATATCCATCAGGCAACATACCGTTGAACGTACCGTTGTGGTTAATTCTAAAAACCTGATGAAACTGTCTGTTGCTGCCTAATTGCAGTCCAATGAATTCGACGATTCCGTCACTAATAGGTTCTAATGTTTCTGCATCAACTACTTTACCTGACACCGAATATAATTTCGGCACGGGTACTTTCTTCACAGTAAAGGATACATTAGCCGACGCCCCGCAATCAATACTGAATAATTCTACATCATCAAAGCTAATGGGATTATTATACCAGTTCGGGAAATATTGAGTGGTATTGTCTTTGCCGTAAGCTTCAACCAGGATATAGTACTCTCCTTTGTCAATATTCTCGAATAAGAAAGCTCCCTCACTTATTTTGGTCTGGTAGTGCATGCCTTTGAACATTCGTCCGTTTAGTTCGTCAATCGCAAAAAGTGTTGCAGTACCGTATTTAATGTCATTTCCGTCTTCATCTTTGACTATTCCGCTTATGCTTGACAACTCT
>JBAYPL010000315.1:0-3024 GCA_041677745.1 Kapaibacterium sp. (SeqCode) | reverse complement strand
CCGTTTAACTTAATGGAGCTCCTTGAAAAATTATTCAAAAATTTCTTTCTTAAACCATTGCAAAGTATTCTCGGTGAAAGTTTAGGAAGAATCATTGCTATCATACTTTTTAGTTCAGTCTTTGGATTGATAATTTTCAAAATCTTCAAGTCTATAATCTTTAAAACTAATAATAAGCAATTGGAATTATCCGATTATATTGATAACATTAACAATAAGGGTAATAAAATCATCTATGATGACGAAATTGCAAAAGCTGTAGGGAATAAGGACTTCACGAGTGCCCTCAGATTTAACTACTTAAAATTTCTCAATTTATTGTTTGAGGCAGGACTACTTAAGCCAAATATCAGCAAGACCAATTATGATTACTGCCAAGAAATCAGTGATACCGAGATTGCTGTTCAATTTAAAAAACTCAGCGATGTGTTTGATTTTGTTCTCTATGGGCAATTTCCATTGAGTCAGGAACTTTATTTGACATATGCGGAACAGTTTTATAAACTTGAAAACGTGGTCAAAAACTATGAAAAGTCTTAAATACATATATATTGCCGGTGGATTAGTCCTCGTGCTTGCCATTATTTCAGGATTAACAAAACCACATAAATATAATTGGGAAGCAAGTTTCAGCACAAGTGACAAAAATCCTTTCGGTCTTTATATTTTTAATTCTATGATTTCCGATATATTACCTGGCAGCAAAGTCAGAACAACAACCCTTACTTTGTATGAATATTTGTACAAATCGGACAAATCAATAAATCTTCAAGACTTAGATAAACCCAAAAACTTTATTTTTATAAATGATAACATTCAGCTTACAAGACAAGATTTTTTTGAAATTACCGAGTTGCTTCAACAAGGACATAATGTTTTTATTTCAGGAGCTTATAGGCAAGATATATTAGAAGAATTAGGCTTAAGTTTGTACTTTGTTCTAAATCGAAGTATAGAACATTTCGATACGAGATATAACAATACACCTGTTAAATTCTACAATAAAAAATTAGAAAGTAAGAATTTCGGCATTTCAATCGGCTCTACATATTACTTTTCAATGGACTCCATAAAGTATAATTATACTATTCACTCCGATTTCTCCACACTCGAAGGAACGTACCCTGTTCTCATAAGTACGGAAGATTTCGGAGGCAAACTGATAGTATGCTCTCTCCCCTATCTATTTACTAATATTAACCTGTTGAATTATCAATCTGCTGAATTAGCAGGAGCAATGCTCTCGGTCTTACCGAATATTGATACTGTAATATTTGATACAGAGATTGAAGATAGGTCCACAATCAGATTTATTTTATCTGATAAATCTTTATCGGCTGCATATTATTTGTTGATGACCTCTATTATATTCATGATGATTTTTGCAATAAAAAGAAAGCAGAGAGCCATTCCTGTAATACCGCCATTGAAGAATACATCAGCTGAATTTATCGCTACAGTTGCTAATTTGTCTTTTACTCTACATAATAATGCAGAGCTCGCCGAAAAAAAAATAAGCAACTTTTACTTTTTTTTGAAACATAAATTAAATCTGAGTGTTATTCATGATAATAGAGAATTCATAGAAGCATTTTCTGGAAAAACCGACTTAACAGCTGAAGAAGCCCAAGAAATTTTTTATGAAATCAATAAATCAATTAATTCACCTGAATTAAGTGACGAACAACTGGAAAAATTGACAAACGTAATAGACAAGTTTTATAAAAAGGTAGAGATATGAATCCTGAATCGGATTATGATTTTAAAATACGATTAAATTTAACGGAATATAAAGAAAAAACTGAAAAGGTAAAGAAGCTAATAAGTGAGCATCTGATTGGCAACCGCGATAATATTGATATGGTAATAACTTCTCTGATTGCAGGAGGACATATTTTACTTGAAGGAGTACCCGGAATCGCCAAGACTTTGATGGCAAAGTTGACAGCAGCCACACTCAGTCTTGGGTTTGCCAGAATCCAATTCACACCTGATTTGATGCCGTCCGATATAACCGGTACATCTGTTTTTAATCCGAAAACATTAGATTTTGAGTTAAGGAAGGGACCGGTGTTCACCAATGTAGTATTGGCTGACGAGATAAACCGTGCACCGGCAAAAACACAATCTGCATTGTTCGAAGTAATGGAAGAAAAACAAGTAACAATTGATGGGGTAAGCCATAAATTTTCTGATACCTTTCTTGTGATAGCCACTCAAAATCCAATAGAACAGGAAGGAACTTATAGACTGCCGGAGGCACAGATAGACAGGTTTGGCTTCAAATTGAGTTTGGATTATCCTGATTTAGAACAAGAAGTAATGATTCTTGAATTGAAGAATAAATCATTCAAAGACAACATTACAGACAATATCCAACCGATTATCAATGAAGATGATATAAAGCAAATGCGCTCAATAGCTTCACAAACGATTGTCAGTAATGAATTGTTAAAATATATCGCATCATTGGTCAGCTCTACACGTAAGAACAAGAATATTTACTTGGGTGCCTCACCACGTGCCAGCATTACTATATTAAATACTTCTAAAGCTTATGCAGCGTTGAACGGACGCGACTTTGTTACACCCGATGATGTGGTAAAGGTTGCTTATCCTGCTCTAAGACACAGACTAATACTCACACCGGAGAAGGAAATGGAAGGTATAAGTAATGATGAAATCATAAGCGAAATTATCAGTCAAATTGAGGTACCTCGTTGAAGAATCTGATTCATTCATATTATCCTACATACAGATTATTTTCAGCGACTGTATTTATCAGTTTGATATTTATCATCGGTTTCTTTTGGGAAGTTTTTTATTATCTTGGTTTATTATCAGTCACTTTACTATGCGTTATTGCTTTATATGATATTTTTCAAATCTATTTTACAGGAAAAATTGCCGCCTCGAGGATAGTACCCGAAAAAATATCAAACGGTGATGATAACATGATAACAATCAGAGTCATCAGCCAATACAAAAAACCTATGAATTGTGAAATCATTGATGAGCTACCAT
>JBAYPL010000314.1:0-3035 GCA_041677745.1 Kapaibacterium sp. (SeqCode) | reverse complement strand
TATTAGAGCATTAGTCATACGCAGGGCAAAGCGTGAGCCGCTCCAATACATTGTCGGTAATCAAGCATTCATGAATCTGGACATAAAAGTCACTAGCGATGTATTGATACCACGTCCGGAAACCGAAGAGCTTGTAGAGCTAATAGTAAAAAATCACAAAGACAAAGGTAAAATCAAAATCTTGGATATCGGGACGGGTTCAGGGTGTATAGCTCTTTCACTTGCGAAGTTGTTACCCGAGAGTAATGTTGTAGGTATTGATGTTTCCGACAAGGCATTAGCGATAGCTGAGTACAATAAAAAGTTCAATACTATCGAAAATGTAAGTTTTGAAAAAATAGATTTCTTAAAAAATTGTAACTTTTTGACCAATTACGATGTCTTAGTATCTAATCCTCCTTACATTTCTTTAAGAGAATATGAAGGCAGTCCTGAGAAGGAATTGTTCTTTGAACCGCGAAAAGCCTTGACTGATGAATCGGACGGATTGAGTTTTTACAAAAAATTTTCCGAACATTTCGCAGATATGCTGAATAACAACGGCAGTTTTTATCTTGAAATCGCATATAACCAATCAAAACAGATATCCGACATATTTGAAAAAAATTACGACATAAAATTTCACAAAGATTTTTCAGGTATTATCAGAATGGTAGAAGGCAATATTAAGGTTTAGTTATCTTTTTGTAAAGAACGTATTAACTTTCCTTGATTAAAGTAAAAAAAACAAATATTTCTTTGCCGAAAACGACAATGAAAGTATTTTTGTAATATGATAATTGGCAAAAATTTGCTAATTTTGAACTTGTTGTAAAACGTAAATTGAATTTTATTAAACTTATTGCAGGAGATATTTATGTCACAGGTTAGACTCGAAGAGCAGATAGGTGGAGCAATTCTACACCTGAAAGGCCAGTTTATTGGTGGTGAGGAAACAGACGATTTAAAAAATTCACTCAAGAAATTAGCTGATAATAATCAGAATAACTTAATCATAAATCTTGAGAATGTAACCTATCTCAATTCTACAGCGCTTGGTGTGCTGATTTCTTCACATGCAAATTTCTCGAAGAGAAACGGGAAAATAATTCTCTGCAATGTCAGCAAGTCCATCGAAAATATTTTCGTAATAACTAAACTTACGCTTGTATTTACAATCGCAGACAACTTGGAAGATGCTAAAAAGCTTTTTTAAATTATTTTTTGAAAACAATATTTTTTATCTATTACGGAGTTTGATTCTATGAAAAACTTATTCAATGCTATAGTAATAGCACTCGCACTTTTTGTGGCTTACATGGTTTACTTCTTCTTCCTTGGTAACCCGGACAACTTCAATGATCCCGAAACTAAACATGAACCAAAGAATGGAAATATTTTCGGAACGATATATACAGGTGGACCACTTGTAGGCTTGTTGTTGTCATTTGTGCTGATATCTATAACATTTACAGTAGAACGTTCACTATCAATAAATAAAGCTAAAGGGAAAGGAAATCCTGCAAACTTTATCAAAAATGTAACAAACCTTCTCTCTAAAGGGGATCTGGATGCAGCACTTACCGAGTGCGATAAACAGCGTGGTTCCATGGCAAATGTGCTACGAGCTGCGATTGTTAGATTTAAGGAGATTGAAACAGATCCGGAATTTCCGGGTGAAAAGAAAGTCTCCGAAGTACAAAGAGCCATTGACGAGTCAATGAATCTTGAAACTCCGCTATTAGAGAAGAACCTTGTTATACTTTCTACCGTTGCATCCATCGCGGTGCTTGTAGGGCTTCTCGGTACAACACTCGGTATGATACGTGCATTCCAAGCACTTGCAGTATCAGGAACAGTTTCTGCCATTCAGTTGTCAATAGGTATCTCCGAGGCTCTTTACAACACGGCTGGCGGACTTATCGGTGCTATTATATCAATAGTTGCGTACAACTATTTTACTACCAAGGTTGATGGTTTTGTTTATATGATTGATGAAGCTATCTTAAGTATTACACAGATATTTACTATCAGAATCAAGAGCTAATTTTGCAAACATTAACACACAGAAGGAGATTACTCTGTGCCAAAGATTAAAGCTAAGAGAACGGGGTTCGTAATTGATATGACCCCACTTGTGGACATCACTTTCCTGCTGTTGACCTTTTTTATGTTTACTGCAAAATTTAAGTCACAGGCTGAGAGTGAACAGAAATTTGTGATTGAACGCCCACAGGTTACAGCCGATACATCCAAAGTACCTGACCGTGATGTTGCCATAATAAAAATTGCTGTTGACTCTGTTACATTCGATACTACATATTATTATGAAGTTGCCAACGAAACAGATCGTGAACAGATTTGGGTTCGTACCGATGCCGTACCTGCCGAATTAAAGGATAAAGCACAGCTACAGGTTTCGGTTGAAGTACTCGATGAATTGGTAAGAAATACAAGACTGGTTCGACCGGAAACACAATTCGCCATAGATGCAGACAAGAAGCTGCGGTTCAAGTGGATATCAGATGCTATGGATGTGTTGCGAATGAATCGAGCTACAACATTCAATTATGTTACAGAGAAGAAACAGTAACTTTTTTTTTGGTTTAAACGTCTATAAATAAGAAACAAAATAAGGAGATATAGATATGGCCGGTGGCGGTGGTCAATTAAAGGTCGAAAGACAAAAGAGAGGTAAAGCCAGTAAAAGAAAGAAACTGAAAAGAGTAGGTTTCCACTTGGATATGACTCCACTTGTGGATATTACTTTCCTTCTTCTAACATTCTTTATGTTTACTACTACAATGGCAACGCCTCAGGTGATGGAAATGTCGGTTCCTCCAGAAAAGACGGAAATTGAAGTCGGCGAGTCAATGTTGCTTACTATCTTTGTAAGAAACGACAACAAGGTATTCTATGCTCACGGGCAGGAAGACCCGACAGAAATAAGTCTCAAGGAAATTAAAGGTCTTGCAGAGAGAGAAAATCTGCGACCTGAAGTAGTAAATAAACTTATTACTGCACTAAAACCTTCAGAAGATGCAAGCTATGGTACG
>JBAYPL010000313.1:0-3040 GCA_041677745.1 Kapaibacterium sp. (SeqCode) | reverse complement strand
TTCAGTATTCAATCTTGTCATGATGACATCACCTTGATTATCTTTACGGTAACCTGCCATCCTTCCATTTTCGTAAACAGGAATAGGTCCGCCGGCACTGCTTCCCATACCGATAGTATGGATTGTTATCCCATTGTCGGCTGCTGCTTGTGCAGAGCTAAGAGCATCGTCTTCGTGATTTTCTCCGTCGGTAATAATTATCAATGCCTTACTCTTAGAGTCATCACCCGAAAATGTTTCAACTGCCAAATCAATCGCCGACCCGATTGCAGTACCTTGTAATGACACCAATTCCGGACCTATAGTAGAGCCTATGAGCTTAGCCGCAGAGTAGTCTGTAGTCAGGGGTAACTGCAAATATGAGTGTCCCGCAAACACAATTATACCGAGCCTGTCATCTTCAAGCCTGTCTATAAGTCGTAAGATTGATTGCTTCGCCCTTTCCATCCTGTTGGGCTTTAAATCTTCAGAAAGCATACTGTTGGAAACGTCAACAGCTATTATTACTTCTACACCCATACGCTTAACTTCTTCCAACTTGGTTCCCACCTGAGGTTGAGCCAATGCGATAAGCAATGATGCAGTAGCAACAAAAATCATCAAGAATTTCAGCAAAGGTTTAAATCCTGTAGCTCCAAGCATCAGTGGCTTAATTAAATGAATATCACCGATAATATTAAGTTTCTTCCTGCGCCAGCGTCTGTATGAATAGTACAGTAAAGCCAACAAAGGCAGTCCTATTAATCCGTATATAAATTCTATATTCGCAAATTTAATCATTTTCAATTACTAATTTTCAATTATTAGTTTTACCTTGACGATTTTTTTTTGGGCAAAGTGTAGTAAAACCATTTAAAATGGCATAGATTCTGTTATTTTTCGGAATAATCAGTATAATCTACAAGTACAAATGAACGGAAAATGTTTCTAAAACAATTTATTTTCATAATATTATCATATACATCATTACATTTGTAATATATGATTTGTCAATTTAATTTTATGATTGTTCATGAAAAACTTCAAATTGATTTTTGCGATAATTAGTTTATTAGTGATAATGTCATGTTCGGATGATCCGACATCTATACGTAACGACTTGATTTCGGTAATTGATTCCACCGGCTATTCCGGCTGTTTTGTAATGTATAATCTGAATAAAGACCAGACAACCTTTATCAATCTCAACAGAGCAAGGAGACAGTTCTCACCTGCATCTACTTTTAAAATACCTAACTCGCTTATAGCCATTGAAACCCAAGCTGTAAGTTCGGTAAACGATACTATCAGGTATAACGGCATCGAAAAGCCGATTGCAGACTGGAATCGCGACCACGATTTGCTTTCAGCTTTCAAATATTCAGTTGTATGGTATTATCAAGATATTGCAAATCGAATAGGAGACTCCACAATGAAGTTCTGGCTCGATACTCTTGTTGATTACGGTACTATGATTAGACCGGGGGTAATAAATCAGTTCTGGTTGGACGGTAGTTTGGTAATTTCGGCGGAACAACAAGTCAGGTTCTTGACAAAATTATATAACGATGAACTTCCTTTTAAGAAAAGTACTATGGACACAGTTAAACACATGATGCGTTACGAAGGGAACCCTGAATACACTCTTTACGGTAAAACCGGACTCGGTCTAAAACAAAACATAGGATGGTTCGTAGGCTGGATTGAAAAATCCAACAATACATATATATTTGCTACCAATATTGAAACAAAAGATTCGTTAGATAGCAAGTTTATAGATACTCGTATATCACTGGCTAAAAAATTGTTAAATAAGTTACAAGTTATAAATTAATATGAACAGAATGAATAGATTGGCATTGAAGTTATTTCTAATTATCTCATCGGCACTCGTAGCAGTATCGTGCTCCGGTGGCAAGGTAAAGCTTGAGATGGGTGTGATTGACAGCGTATATGTTATTGACGGAATAGAATATTCCGCCGATTATTGTAAGATGCAGGTGCTGGAAGACCCGCAAAATAAATCCTCTAAGGTTATAGATATTCCGGTGATACGAATTCGTTCAAAAGTTGAAGAACCCGGTGCACCGGTGTTTATCTTGAATGACGGACCGGGTCTAAGTAATTTCACTCAATCTATGCCGACATGGCTCGTAGAGAATCAGGATGTTGTCATCATCGGATACCGAGGCGTTGACGGCTCGGTTAGTTTACATCTCCCTGAATTAAACAATATCAGTCTCAATTCAAAATTTCTGTCAGAAACTAACATTGAATTGGCGGGAAAAACTTTAAAAAAAGGATTGGAAAAGCTGAGCGACAGCTTAGAGCTTGATTTGAAACAGTATAACACTCTCAATATGGCTTACGATATTGAATCTGCAAGACAGGCTTTCCAATACAACTCGATTAATATCTATGCTGTAGGTTATGGTGCAAGAATCGCCCAAGCTTATGCCGGTATGGCTCCGAATACTATTTTCAGGATGATGTTAGAACGCCCCAAAGCTAAGGGTGTACTTGCTTTAGCACCGAAATATATTGACGATATATTAAGATTTTACGATTCCGAAGCTGAACCTTTGAATTCCGGCAGAGGGTTCGTCAACAATATTATCGAGGCACTCGATAAACTTCCTTCAGAACATAATGGACATGTTTTCGATAAGGACAGAATTGTGTATTCTGCATATATATCCATGAAAGCAAACAATGGTGCCGCACTTGTAAACGAAGCCTTCGCATCGTCTCTGAAAGGTGATTACGAAGGTTTGAAATATCTTGATGAAATGTACTCTGTTTTTTATCCGGCTTTCAATTTAGGTGATTATGCCGTAAAATGTATGACATCTGATTTTGACTCAGGCAAGGACTATGTCAATGAATTTTCTTATGGTAAATCAAGTGCCTTCGGCTCCCCTTTATCGAAATTTATATTTGGAGCCATTCAGAAATCTGATATGCAACTTGAAATATTGCCGGACACCACTCTCTATCCCGGTAATGTTTACGGACAATGTTTAATAATCAATGTGAATCTCGACTTAGAATCTCCGATGGA
>JBAYPL010000312.1:0-3043 GCA_041677745.1 Kapaibacterium sp. (SeqCode) | reverse complement strand
TGCCTGTCACCGGTGTAAAGATTGTCGCATATACTTCGAAATTTCCCGTTTGATTCGTGATCTGTGCTTAAAAGATATACTTGAGTATTGGCAATTTGCATTTCATAGGGTACAATTGTAATACTCCGTCCCGATATATTTATGACAATTTCGATTGCCAATCCATTTTTATCATATACTTTATTCAGATTAAAATCTTGAAATCTGATTTTGGAATATGATTCCTTTTGCTTATTATTAATTATTTGTTGTTTGAAATAACCTTTACGGTAAAGTAAACCGATTCCTACAACACTTAGCGAAGAAGATACGGATGATTTAATCATATCTCCGGCTAAGATTCCTAATCCACCTGAATAGTTCGGGAAAGACTCATGGAAACCGAATTCAGGGCTGAAATAAGCGATATTCCTCTCCTTTTCATTTTTTAATAAATGATTAAGACTTTCATATCTATTGAGTATTGAATCGAATTCCTTATTGTCAGTAATATTGCTCGCAAGTTTATTATCCTTTATCAATTCAAGGAAAATCTTGGGATTGTATCCACTTTTCTTCCAAAGTACTTTGTCAATACAGGCAAATAATTTTTCAAATGTATAATCAACAAATAACATATTTCTTTTTGAGATGTCTTCAAGAATAGCAAATATAGATGGATTCATATAATTTATGATGATTTGTAATAAAATTAGATTTATAAAGTCAATAAAAATATTTTTTTATTGTAATGAGAGGCGATGAAGACTGAAATTATTAAAGTTTCAGATGATGATATGAATTGGGCAAACAGAGGAGTCGAATATTTAAAATCAGGTTTGCCTGTTGCGTTTCCCACAGAAACAGTTTACGGTGTCGGGTCGGGCATATTCGACTTAAGTGGTGTTGAACGAGTTTATGGCATCAAAGGAAGAAACTTTATGAATCCTTTGTCGGCGCATATTTCAGACCTTTCACACGTTGAGTTACTGTGCCATGATATTAGACCGGAGTTTTATCTTCTTGCCGAAAAATTCCTTCCCGGACCGCTTTCGATTATAATGAGAAAACGAAAAGAAGTTCCGGACATAGTCAGTGGTGGAGGAGACACTCTGTCAATAAGATTTCCTGACAATAAATATTTCCTCTCTTTTGCGAAGATGTTTGGTCAACCGATTGCGGCTACTTCGGCAAATATTTCAGGAAAACCTTCTCCTGTGAGTGCTCAGGATGTGTTCGACGACTTGGGTGGTAAAATCCCGATGATCATAGACGGCGGCAAGTGTCGTTACAGGATTGAATCTACTGTTATTAGCCTTGCCGGCGATAAAGTAGTTCTAATAAGACCGGGAGTAATTTCTCAAGAGGAAATCAGTAGAGTGTTAGGATATGAAATAATATCCTATAATCGTCAAATTGTGGCAGTAGATAATATGAAAAGTTCTTTGCACAACAGTAGTTTAAAGATACTTTGTTTTGACAATATTGATAAAATCATTGATTTTTGTGAAAACAATAATCAACTGAAAATAGCAGTTATGTCAAGGAACACAAAAAATAAAATGAAGGAATTTGAATACATAAAAACTGATGCTAATGAATTCTTCGATAATTTACGTGAGTTGGAAAAGAATGGCACTGATGTATTGTTGATAGAAAAAGACGAATATGTTATGACAAGTGAGGTGCTTCGTCATAGATTAAAGATAAATTGATTTATGTTAAATATTATTAGTTCTAAACAATATGGAAAACATTAAATTTCGAGGTGTTGCTGTCGTATTTCTGATAATTATCAATATCGGGACAATGTTGTCGCAAGGAAGCGAAATATATCAGACGGGTGACAGCTATATGGTAGCGCGTCAGTTTGAAAAAGCAGCTGAAGAATACGCAAAAATTCTAATTAAAGACCCTAAGGATGCTTATGCTTTTTACAAACGCGGTGTTGCATACTTGTATATGAATAATTTCGATGCAGCTATTGCTGACTTCACCGCCTCTTTGAAACACGGAGAAGAAGACCCGGACTCATACAATAACAGGGGCTTGGCATTAAGCTATAAAGGTAAGATTCAAGAAGCCCTCGATGATTTCAATAAAGCCATCAAACTCGATGCAGGATTTGCTCAGGCATACATAAACAGAGGAAGTGCATACATTGCATTGAATGATTATGGAAAGGCTATTAAAGATTTGGATAAAGCAATAAAATTAGATCCCAAAAATCCGGAAATTTTTATCCAGCGCGGGAGACTATATTATTCAACCGAAAAATATGACAAATCTGTGAAAGATTACAGTTCAGCTATTGCCTTAGGCTTAGCAAATTCGAAGGTATATTTTAATAGAGCAAATTCATACTACAAATTAAATAAATTTGAAGCTGCTGTCAAAGATTATACTACCGCATTCGAGTTAGACCCTGATGATCTCGAAGCACTGAACAACAGAGCTTATACATATAAAATGATGAATAAAGAGGAAGAAGCAGAGAAGGACAGACAATTATTAAATCAAAAGCGTAACGAACAATTTACTCCCGTTGATAAATTGAAATTCAAAACTTTCACCAGCAACGAAGGTGAACTTTCTATTGAACTGCCCGAAAACTGGAAAATTATTGAAATGCCTCAATTTGACTCACTCAAAACCGAGTTCATCATTACACCCGAAGATATCAATCCTGCTTCACAAGGTATGACTATCGGCGTAACAGTCGGGATAATGAAAAAATTGAGCTCCTATATTCCGGTGTCGAGTGAACCGGAGATACTCGAGTTTTGGAAAGGTAGTATGAATATGAGTAATGAAGATATGCTGATTTACAAAGTATATTGGCAGAGACACCTGCAATTGTTCGGTCATGCTACTATATTAAACCGTTCGACAATTCAGGCAAGTGAGAATCATATTTCGTTTGGACTCTATGAGTATGCTATTGCTTGGGGCGATAATTTAATTTATTTATATTATCAGGCACCTGAATCTAATTTCGACTATTTCGAAAAGATTTTCGAGAAATCCTATCAGACATTGAAAATATCTGATGATTTCGACGTAT
>JBAYPL010000311.1:0-3051 GCA_041677745.1 Kapaibacterium sp. (SeqCode) | reverse complement strand
GGAATCGAAAAAATCGGCTCGGAAAAGCTGAAAAATGCCGGATTTGAAGTAGTAGAAAAAAAACTCACTCCAGAGCAGTTACTCGAAGAAATTAATGAATATCACGCAATTATCGTACGTTCAGCGACAAAGGTTACTAAAGAAGTAATAGATGCAGGTGTCAATCTGAAATGTATCGCCCGTGGTGGCGTAGGATTGGATAACATTGATGTTGCTTATGCCAAGCAGAAAGGCATTCCCGTTCTTAATACACCCGGAGCATCTTCGATTTCAGTTGCCGAGCTTGCAATTGCCCACATGTTCGCTTTGAGCAGATTCTTACATCGAAGTAATACTGAAATGCGTGAAGGTAAATGGCCTAAGAAAGACTATAGCAAAGGTATTGAGTTGACTGGCAAAACTCTCGGAATTATCGGATTTGGTAACATTGGTAAGGAAGTTGCAAAACGTAGCTTAGGATTGTGCATGGATGTAGTAGCTTACGATCCTTTCGTCAAAGAAACTGATATGAATGTCAAGCTCGTATCAATGGATGATTTGCTTGCTCAGTCAGACTTTATCACACTTCATATACCATTTATTAAAGAAAACGGTCCAACTATTACCGCTAAAGAATTCGCTAAAATGAAAGACGGTGTGATTCTAATTGACTGCGCAAGAGGAAAGGTTGTTGTCGAAAAAGATTTATTGGAAGCATTGAACTCCGGTAAGGTTGCAAAAGCTGCTCTCGATGTATTTGAAGTCGAACCTCCTACCGAAGCTCAATCAGGTCTTATTAATCATCCGAATGTTTCTGTTACCCCACATATCGGTGCTTCTACTGTCGAAGCTCAAGATAGAGTTGGAGATGAAATAGCCGGTAAAGTTATTGCTGCCCTCAAAGGCTGATTTATTTTTTCATAAAAATATTGTAGGCATGCGGTGTATGATTTCTATCATTCACCGCTTTTTTTATCACATTAAAAATCGGGTTGTCATTTATTATAGCTGTATGTATTAGTATCACTTCTAAATATTATTATAACCATATAATAAAATACTAAAATATAACAGTTGCATCAATCATCACACTGATTACATTGAAATCATAATTTATGTCATTTGAGTCATTTAAGAAATACATTGATTTTAAACCGATTTCATACTTTTCGGATAACAGAAATGAAAGTTCTGTTCTTATTAATTTTCCCATATCCTTACGCTTAATGTCAGAAGTGGATGTTTCGGTGTCACTTATTGATGAATAGTATTCACGTGAGAAGTGTGTCATATCAATAACAAA
The DNA here is from genome assembly GCA_041677745.1 of Kapaibacterium sp. (SeqCode). Taxonomy (GTDB): domain Bacteria; phylum Bacteroidota; class Ignavibacteria; order Kapaibacteriales; family UBA2268; genus JANJTB01. Next base: position 1,769 of record JBAYPL010000311.1, on the reverse strand, counting down.
TTTTGTCCAATTGAAAATATTAATTTTTGAGGATAATTCGTACCTCATTTCATCATAATTAAACACATCGTCAAAAAATTCGAAATCATTGTATAAGTCAATCCCGTTGACATAGTAGTAGAACCCGTCACCCTTTTGAATAAAATTACATTGCATTCCGGCTTTAATACTGATATTGTCATTCAGGTACTGTTCTATTGCCATGTCCCATTGTATCAGATTATTTAATGAATTATCATATTCAATGCGAAATTCATTCTTATCACCGACATATTTTTTTTTCACTTGATTCGAGGTGTAAGTATCAGCAGTCAGAAGGTATAATCTTGATTTATAACTCAAGCCAACATAAATGACTGTCATTGATTCCAGATTTTTTTCTAAGTTCAATTTTAGTTCATTGCTTACATTGCATAGTTCTTCAATATGTTTGAATTTCATGTATGTTAGCTCATCATTAAGACTGATTATTCCCAAGTGAGTAAATAAAGAAAATCCTAAATTGCCTGATACATCGAAATAATCGAAGCTATTCGCTGCATTTGCATTATACCTAAGATTATGATTCAGTGATATCATGGTTTCGAGATAAGGTGCGCTTTCAGGTTCATAACGTGTACCAATCTCTAAAAGATGTCTATAATAACTTCTGTCTTTAAAATTGCTAAATCCGATGATTCCGGCATCGTATTTAATTTTGGAACGAGTGTCAGGGAAAATGTATTCAGCATTTAAACATCCAAGTATTACACCTGAACTCTGAGACTTGTTTTGAAGAAATGGATTAGAATCGTAATTCAAACCAAACATAAAGCGAGTATCGAGCAATCCATTGTTTGAATACAAATTCATTATGCTCCCTGTGGCTATCAAAAATACTGATAAAGACTTCATGAAATATTTAAGCATAGTATCTTCCTTTTTTTTTTTAGCAATATTCGTAAAATTTATCAAAGTATATCATATTTCGATTAACGTGTTATAATTCTTGAAACCTTCTATTTGCTTTGAATTTGCGAGAGCTGATTATGAATTTCAGCTTGCAATTTCTTGGTAAGCTTCAGGGAAATCAATTTATATGCATTATCAATAAATGTTTTCCATTCATAGAATTGAAATTTTTCAATTTCATTCACTTTAACCCATTTATTCTTTGCAAAATAAGGAGCTTGAACAAATTCAGGCTTCAGACAAAGCTCAATAAAATCTTCATCTGATACTTTAAACGATGCAGGGAGCAATGGTTCATCCAAGCTCACTACAAGAAATAACTTTTCGGCAACTGAAAAGCATAGATTATCCCCCCATTTCATATCTTCAGATACAAACGGAAGTGACAAGCAATAGTTTCTTATTTGCTCAAGTATCATATTTATCGAAATAATATAGAACAACCTTATTAAAACTTTTGTTTAACTTTACGGTACTTGCATTCATTTCAGTCTCGTAGCTTAGTCTGTTATCATCTAAATTTGTGTCTAAATAGATTTTTTGTATGAGCTTGAAAAGATGGCTCATAAAGCGGCCGCTCATACCGTATTTTCTGTCGAAAATGGAATCAATACTTTGTCTTCTGCTGAATACAAAGTACATACAATCTTCAATCATCTTAGGATTTTCGAGGTATCTGTCTTTAATAATATTTTTCACTATCTCATCATGCAGAAAGCCTTCCGAAAGAAGCCTGTAATAATCATCGGCGATTTCAATCAGCAATTTCTGTAATCCGTTGCCGAAAGCTTTAAGATATGAAATTCTAATAAAGTTTG
>JBAYPL010000310.1:0-3060 GCA_041677745.1 Kapaibacterium sp. (SeqCode) | reverse complement strand
GAAGCATCAATAGCCGTCAGACCTATTAATTCATGAGTAAAGGTAGTATTAGGATTACCTGTTTTAAGTACAGATTCATCAACGAAAACACCCATTTCCATGAACTGACGAGTTTGATTTTCATCGTTGATACCCGCTATTCTCAGTTTCGCATTTCTTTTACCCGATTTCCAATATGTTAATCTGTATGATCTCGAAAATTGCTCGGAATAACCAATTTTCACGGAACTGTCTTCAGGAATTTGCAATCTATCGGCAATCAAACCGGAAAGATACATTTCTCCGTTGTAGCCTTTCTTGTCTGTTATAACACCAACCATCACCATATTATTTTTTCCTCGTGATAAATCTAAAATACTTTCCTGAAAACATTGGATTTGTCTGTTCGGGGAAAACCCCTCCACTGACAAATTTTACATCCTCAATAGTATAAAATGCATTCGGATTATATGCCTTTATAATCGAAATCAATTCGGTTGTATTGGATCTCTTAATAACAAGGAACAAAACCTTGACATCACCACTCTGACCTTTAGCGTCAATCACCGTAGCAGAATGATTATGTCGTCTGAGATGATTTTCTAGTTCTGTGGCATCTTTGTAAGTTATCACACGAATTATTACAAATCCAAGTGACAGTTTTTCTTCCAAAACAATACCAACATAGGTACCTGTAGCAAATCCGAGAGAGTATGCTACATAGTAGTAAAAATTATTCAAGTTCAACATTATTTGGCTAACAGCTATAATCCAAATAAATGATTCAAGAAATCCGAGTAAGGGAGCTATTTTCTTTAATCCCTTGGCAATCAATATAATTCTGATGGTTCCTATGCTGACATCGGCAATTCTTGCCAGAAAAATTAGGAATGGAATCAAGAACCAGACGGTAAATCCGTCTCCAAAAATGTCTGATAAGTTCAAAGTTTAATATTTTTTCTTATTTTTGTAACAAAACAGATTGTAAACTTAATTAAATTTGCTTATTTTTCAAATTTGTAATTTTACAAATTCAAAAATAATTTATTTCTTTAGAAATTATTTATATACGAGAATTTAAACATGAGCGAGAAATTTCCTAAATTACTGTTGCCGGGAATTCCGGATTTGCATAAAATAGATGTATATCTTGCAAACGGAGGATATCAGCAATTTGCAAAGGCAGTTAAACTGAGTTCCGATGAGGTTATTAACGAAGTAAAAGCTTCGAAATTGCGTGGACGCGGTGGAGCTTGTTTCCCCACGGGCTTGAAGTGGAGTTTTATGCCGAAGGGTACTGATAAACCAAAATATCTTGCGGTTAATGGTGATGAATCAGAACCCGGTTCATTCAAAGACAGACAAATTTTTGAATATAATCCGCATCAGCTGATTGAAGGAATACTCATAGCCGGCTATGCTATGGGAATAAAGGCAGCATACATATATATCCGCGGAGAATACCATAAATGGGTGAATCTTATGCAGGCTGCTGTTGATGAAGCCTACGAGCGTGGATATATCGGTGATAAGATGAAAGAAACTTTCGCTTGTAACTATGCTATTGATATTTATGTCCATAAAGGTGCCGGTGCATATATCTGCGGTGAAGAAACATCGCTCATGAATTCTCTCGAAGGTGATAGAGCATATCCGAGATTCAAACCTCCGTTCCCCGCACAAGTAGGCTTGTGGAATATGCCGACAACCATCAATAATGTCGAGACAATAGCTACCGTCCCTGCCATATTTCGAATTGGTGCCGAAGCCTATTCTAAAATCGGGGCTTCAGGTCATCCGGGAACTATATTGTTCGGTGTCAGCGGACATGTGAATAATCCGGGAGTATATGAGTTGCCAACCGGATTTCCACTAACAGAATTGATTTACGATGTGTGCGGCGGTGTGCCCGGTAACAAAAAAATCAAAGCCGTTATTCCGGGAGGTTCTTCCATGCCGCCTCTTCGAGGAGATGAAATTGAAGGTGTACTTATGGATGAAGAATATCTCAAAAAGTTAGGGACACATATCGGTACTGCCGGTGTAATGGTCATGGATGAAGACACTGATATCATTAAGGTAACGAAACGTATTTCACATTTCTATCACCATGAATCCTGCGGTCAATGTACACCATGCCGCGAAGGTACTGGTTGGATGGAAAAAATTCTGCAAAGATTAATTGATGGTGAAGGTACTCGTCGTGACTTAGACCTGCTTCTTTCGGTTTGCGACAATATTGAAGGAAATACTATTTGTGCTCTTGGAGATGCTGCTGCGTGGCCGGTAAGAGGATTTATTAAAAAATTCCGTGATGAATTTGAATCCCGTGTACACGATTCTCTGACATTCAAATCATTAAACGTCGTACACGCAAGACGTGAAAGTGCTGATAACTTGGTATTCGAACATTGATGTAATTGTTTATCCGGCGACTTGATACAAATTATTAAGTCGCCTTTATCATAGTTTAATTTTATCGTAATCAACTCTATTTAGAAATAATCCCTGTGGCGGAGCCAGTGGTGAATTGAGATTTCTGTCATGTTTACGAAAAGCTGAGTCCACCTCTTCCCTGCTTCTTTTTCCTCTTGCTATGTCTATCATGGTTCCAACAAGTGACCTTACCATACCGTATAAAAAGTGGTCGGCGCGTACTGTGAGTACCAGAACATCAGGTTCTATATGCTCCCACTTGCATTGATCTACATTACAAATCGGATTGTGATTGTCTGGATTAAACTTTGAAAATGTAGTAAAATTGTCCTTTCTCATGAAAATTTCGGCTGACCGGATTAATAATTCTGTGTCAAAGGGATACTTAATAAATGACACATATCGTCTGTGGAAAACATCATACTTCTTAGACAGATAATATCTGTATTCCCTGCTTACAGCATCAAATCTTGCATGAAAATCTCCTTTGTGTATGAATGCTTTAGTAATCCTTATATCATGAGGAAGTTTTGAATTTAGAGCATATTTGATTTTCTCTTCTGGAAGTCTGAAATCATCTGTAATTTGGAATGATGCGACCTGCATTTGTGCATGAACACCTGCATCAGTTCTTCCGGCAGCAAT
>JBAYPL010000309.1:0-3090 GCA_041677745.1 Kapaibacterium sp. (SeqCode) | reverse complement strand
CAGGTCCTGTATCTTGTGAATATGTGTCCACAGCCGTAAAACTGAGCATCAACATCAAGGCTAAAAGTTGTATGACTTTCTTGCCTCTAAGTAATGAATTGTTCATCTTGAACACCTCTAAATTATTTAACATTAGTAACAATTAAAATATATAATTTGTTATATATTTAATTCAATTTTAATCAATGAATCAAAAACAGTAACAAAATTCATTAAAAAATGTTACAACAACATTAACTTCAAAATGCTCGAAAATTCATATTGTATTAATATTACTAACTATAAAAGAGCAATTTATTTCAAGAAAGAGCAAAATCTCAACAAAAAATTAATCAACTTTTAATAAATAAATAATATATCAGTAATTCAAAAACCATTAACCGAAGAATCGCATTAAATAATTTTCATATTACAGCTAACCCAATCAATGAACATCCTTATTATATCAGCATTTATAATAGTATTAACTATATAACGAGAATAGAATAATATGAACATGAATAAATAACAAAAAAAAAGTGATGAAAATAAATTCATCACTTTTTTTTACATAGAAATTTTTAATCTTTTAGTTTTTTGTATTTAATTCTATGCGGTCCTGTATCGCCAAGTCTCTTTTTCTTGTTTTCTTCATAATCACTATAAGAACCTTCAAAAAAATAAACTTGCGAATCACCCTCGAAGGCAAGAATATGCGTAGCTATCCTGTCCAAGAACCATCTGTCATGCGAAATTATGACAGCACAACCAGCGAAAGCTTCTAAGCCCTCTTCGAGAGCGCGAAGAGTATTAACATCAATATCGTTAGTCGGCTCATCGAGCAGAATGACATTCCCCTCACCTTTCAGTGTTTCGGCAAGGTGCAAGCGGTTTCGCTCGCCACCGGAGAGAATGCCGCATTTCTTTTGCTGGTCAGCACCGCTAAAGTTAAACTTAGCAACATAAGCCCTCGAATTAATTGACCTTCCACCCAATAACATAGTATCATTACCGGCAGAAATTTGTTCATAGACTGTCTTATTAGGATCAATATTAGTATGAAGCTGGTCAACATAAGACAGCTTGACTGTATCACCAATGCTTATATCTCCATTATCGGGTTTTTCAATACCCATAATCATTCGGAATAAAGTAGTTTTACCTGCACCGTTTGGACCAATAATACCTACAATACCGGCCGGAGGCAGCGAAAAGCTCAAATTTTCAAACAAAATCCGGTCATCGTAAGCCTTTGAAATATTATCAGCAACGATGACATTTGTACCAAGTCTTGGACCATTGGGAATGAATATCTCGAGTTTTTCTTCTTTCTGCTTAACATCTTCGCTCAACATTCTCTCATAAGCAGAGAGACGCGCCTTAGATTTCGCCTGTCTTGCTTTAGGCGACATTCTGACCCACTCCAATTCACGTTCGAGAGTTTTCTTTCTCTTCTCATCTTGCTTACCTTCTTCTTCGAGTCTCTTAGACTTCTGGTCCAGCCATGAAGAATAGTTACCTTTCCAAGGTATGCCCTCACCTCTATCCAGCTCTAAAATCCATCCGGCAACATTATCGAGGAAATATCTGTCATGGGTAATTGCAATTACGGTTCCTTTATACTGACGAAGATGTTCTTCGAGCCAATGAATTGACTCTGCATCCAAATGGTTTGTCGGCTCATCAAGCAACAATATATCCGGTTCACTCAACAGTAAACGACAAAGTGCAACTCTTCTTCTTTCCCCGCCGGATAAAATTTTAATTGGTGTATCGCCATCCGGACATCTAAGTGCATCCATAGCTCTGTCGAGTTTGTTGTCAAGCTCCCAGCCGCCATACCGCTCTATCAAATCAGTCAATTCACCTTGCCTGTCAATAACCTTTTGCATTTCATCATCTTCCATAGGCTCGGCAAATTTAGCTGAAATATCTTCATATTCTTTTAATAAATCTACAATTTCCTGAACACCTTGAGAAACAATATCCTTCACTGTAGCATTTTCATCAAGTTCAGGCTCCTGTGGCAGGTATCCTACCTTGAAACCCGGAGAAAATACAACTTCACCCTCATAAGACTGTTCCAATCCTGCAATTATCTTTAACAGTGTAGATTTACCCGAACCGTTGAGACCGATTATACCTATCTTGGCACCATAGAAAAATGACAGGTATATATTGTTTAGAACTCGTTTGTTTGGAGGAAATACCTTGCTAACTCCGACCATTGAAAATATAATTTTATTATCTTCAGCCATTAATTACTATTGTATAAATTAAACAAATAAAGATGTGTTAAAGATAATGAAGTCATTTTATTTTAAAAGCATAAATATTTTTTATTTTAAAGGTACTTAGTATTTCTTTTTCAATTGAAAAGCTGCTATAACAATAGCAATTGCCACGAATATTAATAGTGCGAGGGCTGTTCTGAATCCGGTAAAACTCGAGCCGAAACTTGAAATTACAGCACCTAATAACGCTGCCGAGAGGATTTGCCCTGTGCTTGTGGACAGTGTGACTACACTCTGACCTACAGCACGGTGATTTCTTTCGAGTTCATTGTTAATAATATATCTCAAAGGTGCACCAAGAAGAAATGCAAGACCTACTCCGAGAAAGCATCCGCCAACATAAAATCCGACCAAACTGTAAGCGAATAAAGACAACAATATCATTGATAGAGCAGATACTCCCGTCCCGATTAACAATGTAAATCGCGGTCCCATCCTGTCTATCAAATAGCCGGACAATGGAGCTGATAAAAACATTGCTGCTACCATCGGGAGAAGCATGAAACTTGCATTTGAATCACTTACATTAAAATTTAATTTTGCTAAGGCAGGAGCATACATAGCTGCAGCTTCACACATACCGGCACCAAAACCAATAATATAGACGATGATTAACTGTTTATTTCTGAACAATGATAAATCAATTATAGGATTCTCCGCCCTGCTCTCAAAATTCCAGAAAGCAGGTATCAGCAACATACTAATGAGTAAAAATGGCAACACCTCCAATGAAAATATCGAATCATTGAAATTATTTGCTTCTATACTGTTGATTCCATAAGAAAATGAAGAAAGTATGACTGTCAGAATCAATAAT
>JBAYPL010000308.1:0-3106 GCA_041677745.1 Kapaibacterium sp. (SeqCode) | reverse complement strand
CTCGGTGTCATGTCTGCGGTAATTGGCACGCTTGCCGGTTTATATTTTGGAGTACTATCTTTATTCGACAAGGCAAAGAAATGAAACTAATAATTTTAATTCCAATTATATTTTTAATCGCTTGTAACTCATCACCGCCCGACAAAAAAGACTTTGATATCGATGCTTGCTATCAATTTGCCCGGTGTATGTATGACAATCAGAAGAACGAAGACAAATCAATTTGCGTTCCTTTATCTTCAGAATGCAGAGCTTTTCAACGTTTCGAATATTGCAAGAATCCTGATAACTTACCTGAACGAATGGACTTCGATAAATGTTGGTTACTCCTGAACCAAAAGTGAGGTATTAAATGAGATGGCTTGCAAATTTAAAAAAGCATATCGGTGACAGCATAAGTGTCATCGGTGACAGTTTATTTGAGAAACAGATTGAAACGCTTAACTGCATAACGCTAAACTACAACCAGTTCAAGCCCGGACAACTATGGGACGACATTTCGGAAGTCTTGGATGTCGGTCAAGCTGAAGCTAAAATTTATGCCTCAACACATTGCAATCTTGTTTCGACATGGGCGCTCTTACTTGTGACAAATAAGATTGATTTAGACTATAAAGACTTTTTTAAATACTGCTACAAAAATCACTACACGAAAGAAAACGGCTTTATGACTGTAGACAAAGTGTCGTTGTTTCAGACATTCGATTATGACTTTACACCGGAATATAACAGGGATTATAATTCACTCGATAAGATTGATGAAGGCTTTTATCAGATGCGCATAAAAGGGCACTTTATAGCATGCTATAAGACTGACCGGCTTTATCTATCAGATACATCTTACAGGGGTTACGGCACACATTATACAATAGTTCCACGCAGCGAATTTAAGTGGTTACTAAAATACTGATATACATCTTTTCATTTCACCTCCTTTTTTGCCGGTGTAAAAGCCGGTATTTTTTTTCACTTTTTTTCACTTTTTTTTGTTATTTTGCTTGACATAAGTAATAAAAAATATTACTGTATATTTATTGAGATTGAGAAAAGGAGATTACAAATGGAAATTAAATTATATCACAAACACTACGATGAAAAACACCTTGAAAAAGTTATTGAAAATATGAAAAAACTTGGTGCACCAGTTATTAGAGGACAATTTGATTCAAATGAAATTTTTAATGCTTTTGAAGGCTGCCATAGAATCAGAGCAGCAAAAGAATTAAATATAGAGCCAATTTTGGTAGAAGTTGAAAACGATGAGGATTTTGAAAAATTATGTGCTGAGCACAATGAATCAAGTGGTGATTATTTATCAAGAGAAGATTTTGAAGAATCAGTAGGCGATTATTATAAGGCAGAATTTATAGAGTTTTAAAACCACAATAGTTAAATAAAAACAACCGCCCGCCGGAGCGCATCCGGCAACTAACCGACATATATGTCGGAGACAAAGGAGGAAATATGAAGTGTGACAAATGTTCAAATTATCAACCGTGTATGTCAGGTAATGATGTCTATCATTATTCAGCATGCAAAAATATGATGTTAATAAGAGCATATAAGCAAGCAGTAATGGATGGTAAACTAAAAAATTGCAAAGGCTTTGAAAAATTATAAGCCTAAGTTAAGCCTAAGTAGGGAAAGATGGCAAGGAGGAAAAGCTGTATTACAAAGTAACGTATCAATCAATGTCGGCTTATTACACATCAATAGTTGACGCAAAAAACGAGCATGAAGCAAAAAGAAAATTTGCCGGAAATGCTTTTAGAGAATCAGAATGGGGACTTATTAAAGCAAGACCGGCACAAATATCAGACTTCAGGAGGGACGATGAAGATTAAATTTACATCTGATGACTTAAACATCGACGGTGCTTATCTTGAATTCGAGGTCGAATATTATCCAGGGACTCCTGCACCTTGCTGCAGCGATCCTAATTCGCCTTTATTTTCAGATCCGGGCACTGGCGATCGGATAGACGATTTTGAAGTTTACATGCAGGTTGGCACTAAACTATACAAATTAAGCGAAATAGCTTTTGAGCTTGCTGATGATATTTTTTACAGCAACGAAGAACGCATTTTAGATTTATGTCAAAAAAAATATTTGGAGGAGAGTGAATATGCAAGATTTGACTAACAATAAGGAAATATGGAACAGATGTAAAAGACCACCAAAAACAGCTTTAAAAGAAATAGGCAGCGGGTCGCTTAAAGGCATGACTGATATTAACCCGCAATGGCGTTATGAAATTATGACTGAAATTTTTGGAGTTTGTGGTTCTGGATGGGGCTATACAATAGACAAGTTATGGACTGAACAAGTAGAAAAAGAAATATTATGTTTTGCACTTGTGACTGTATGGCACGGAAGTAAAGACAACACTATACAAGGTTGTGGCGGCTCTAAACTTATTGAATATTTTAGTCAGAAGCAATATTCACGAAATAGTGATGAAGGTTTCAAGATGGCAATTACAGACGCTTTATCAACAGCTTTAAAGATGCTTGGCGTTGGTGCTGATATTTACGCTGGCAGATGGGACGGCTCAAAGTATAAAGAAGACTCTGTCCTGCCGCCAAAAAAAGTAAAAGGTAATATTGACGAAACGCTTAAATTGCTTGAACTTTGCACATCAAAACAGTCAATCGAATTGTTAAGCAAAGAGTGCGGAAAAGTCGAGTGGACACAAGAAGAAACAAAAACACTTGCGGCTAAATTTAAGGAGAAGAGAAATGCAACAGCGAACTGATGAATGGTTCAACGCTAAAATCGGCAAAGTCGGGGCTTCGCGCCTTGACGCCGTATGTGCAAAAGGTCAGGGAGTGACGAGAAAGAATTATATGATTGAATTGTTAATCGCAAGGTTGACCGGTGTATATCCTAAATCGTACACATCGCCGGAAATGGAAAGGGGAACAATACTTGAACCTGAAGCACGTTGCGCTTATGAAAGGTTAACTGGAAATGTGGTTAACGAGGTTGGCTTTATCCCTCACACACTTATTAAAGATGCAGGCGCTTCACCTGACGGCTTGATAGGCATTGATGGCGGTCTTGAAATTAAATGTCCGAACACGGCAACACATCTTAAATACTTAAT
>JBAYPL010000307.1:0-3107 GCA_041677745.1 Kapaibacterium sp. (SeqCode) | reverse complement strand
TGATATCAAAACAGGTAGAGAAAGCAAATCTTTACCTATTAGTATTGTCAGATAATGGATTTGATACGAAATCATAATAATGACGGGTTTTCTCATTCAAATATGCGAATACCCGTTATTTATTTTGGTTTGAAAATCAATTATTTATTAGTAGTATATACTTTATACTTTTGCTTTGTCCATAGTATTTCAGCAAATGAAGTTGACTCTACATCAGTCATGATGCCGGAAATCAGGGTGGAAGCAAGCAGGATACTAAGCAGTACAGCTCTTGAATTTTCTCCCTTTGCGGTAATTGATAAATCAAAAATAGAGCAGACAGGCAGTCTGCAACTTCAAGAGTCACTTCAATATCTTCCCGGAATATTTATCAAGGATTATGGAGGCTTAGGTGGCTTGAAAACAGTTTCCGTCAGAGGTGCTGCCGCAAATCAAACTCTTATCATGCTAAATGGAATAAGATTAAATTCGAGTCAAAACGGTATAGCAGATTTATCCAATTTACCGTTAAAATTAATTGGCAGCATGGAAATAGTACGAACCGGTTTATCGAACGTTTATGGAGGAAATGCTTCAGGTGGCGTAATAAATATTATTCCGGATAATCAAGCTAATAATGTATATGAGATTAATGGCAGTCTCGGCAGTTTTAATGAGCAGTTTGCAGCGATGTCGGCATCAGGCAAACTCCTGAATATGAATGTTACTGCAATTGCCGAATATAAGCACAGTAATGGAGATTACCCCATGAACCTGCTACATTATGGTGAGAATATTACTGTACGCAGAGATAATGCTGATTTTACAAATCATTCGTATGCAATAAGCGCTGATTATCACGGGGCAAATTACAATATCAATTCTTTTCTCATGCACTTCAACTCAGAGCGTGGTGTACCGGGGGCTGTTTTACAAGGGCATATTGAATCACCCTTATCAAGAATGAGTGAATCCGGCACAGTGGCGGCGATAAATTATGACTACCTGACAGAAGGTGGTTTTAATTTTAATGCCGGCTTAAATACAGGCATTAAGAATATGAATTACCGCGACAGAAACTTAATTGGTATAGGCGGCAAAGAGCTTGATAATAACTTTTACAGCAAAGATATATTTCTGATGGCTTCTGTCGGCAGAGAATTTGATAATACTAATATTAAATTAAGCGCAGAAGGTTTTTCAAGTTCGCTCGAAGGAGATATGCTTAGTCCTGATGTTGATAAGTCGCCTTACAGAGCAGGATTATCTTTTGCTCTTTCGGCAGATAAACGATTTCAAACAGGAGAAATTTGTGATATTAGTCTATTTGCATCAGCAAGATGGGATATGTTCAATGACAATAATCCGGTGCTTTCACCTTTTTTTGCATTTATGGTTGAACCCTTTGGAACAAACTTGAAATTTAAATCAAGTATTTCACGTAATTTCAGGATGCCGAGTTTTAACGAATTATATTATCTAAATTACGGGACTTCAGGACTCAAACCTGAGACTTCAATCTCATTTAATCAATCTGTCAATTATAAGTTGTCTGATTTTGAATTCGAAGTAAATTATTTTAATACTTCAACGGACAATCTCATCCTCTCTGTTCCTAAAAGCCCTGCTGTATGGTCGGCACAGAATATTGGAAAGTCCACTTCTGAAGGTGTCGAGCTGCTTGCGTCAGGAATTTTTCTTGACGGTGTTGTCGGTATTGACTTTAATTATACTTACAGAATCGTCAAAGATATGAGCAGTGGTACATTGAATTACGGTAAAGATTTAGTTTATACTCCAAATGAACTCATAAATATTAATCTTATAAGTAATCTTCCATATAACATAATGATTGCTTTAAACTGTAATTATTCATCATTCCGGTATTCACTGCAAAGTGCTGATCCATCGTCTATATTGCCTGAATATTATACATTAAATTTAAAAATTTTTAAAGAATTTGAAATTGTGACATTACTCATGAAAATCTCTGCCTCAATTGATAATTTGACAGACCAAAGATATGCCGTCGTAAAAAATTATCCGATGCCGGGCAGAATATTCAGATTCGGATTAATTTTTTCTAATAAGGATAAAAAAAATGAAATATAAATTTATTATCATTACTGCATTGATTGTTATAATTCTCAATAATCCATTCTTACATTCTGAAACAGGTGCAATTGACACTGTATTATATTATTTACAAGGTGATGCAGAGTCAGAATACTTGAATAATCCGAATTTCCCGGAAAACATTTACGGAGTGCCTTCAATATCGGCGAGCAGAAATATCCCTGCAAATGCATTGACCGATATCGAAGCTATAGGCATAGGTGGTGAGATAGTTGTTGGATTTAAAGGTAAGGTGCTCATAAATGGACCGGGTACTGATTTCATAATATTTGAAAATGCTTTCGTCAATCCGGTAAATAAAGGAATATTTGCCGAACCCGGAATAGTTTCTGTAAGTCAGGACGGTATAAACTTCAAAGAATTTCCTTTTGATGCAGAGACTTTGCTCGGATTAGCCGGTCTCGAACCAGTTTACGGCGATAAAGACCCCTTCAATCCGGAAGTGTCCGGCGGTGATAAATTTGACTTGAGTCTGCTTGACCTGGATTATATTCGATATATTAAGATAAAAGACACCAGTGAAATTATTAAATATCTTCCACAGGGTCACAAGTACAAAAATCCGGATTTTTTACTGACAGGTTTTGACCTTGATGCAGTAGTAGGGTTGCACCTTGAAGATGAATCCATTTTATCGGTTAATGAATCTGCTGAGAAGAATAATTTGATGGTTTACGGAGATATCCTATATCTCGGAGATTTGAAACACCATTCACAAGGTTTTAGAATATTTGACTTGTACGGAAGAGTTTTGATGAATGGAGCAGTTGACAGTGAAGTAATTTTACTCGATAATTTATCAATATCTTGCTATTTCATCGAAATAATCTATGAGTCAGGTAATAAGATTTTCAAATTCGTTAAGCAGTAAAGCAAGTAAAATCAAAATATCCAAAATTCCATGATTTTGACATATACAGTAAACAACAGCTTGCAATTGAATCAAGGATATTTCGGATATTATAAAAGACCTGTTAACCGGTTTTGATTCT
>JBAYPL010000306.1:0-3114 GCA_041677745.1 Kapaibacterium sp. (SeqCode) | reverse complement strand
TACCTTTTTTTATGAATATTCTTATTTTGGCACCTGATAAATATGGGTCAAAATTAGGAACTCTGAAGTTCAATGTTGGATTTTCATTTAGATAAAATCTTGCACCAGATGAAATATTTAGAAGCTGTAATTGAGGAGGAGGAAGCACACGGATAATTGTTGGATAAATGTAATCTTCACTTGAAATTTCATTATAAGTAACATTTCCTCTATAACGATAAAGCAAGATATTTGAACCCGACTGATCATTTCTAAAAATATTAAAATCGCTTCCAACGTAATTATTAATCCATGTCGACCACGCACCACCACTGCTTCTCTGACTTGCAATAGTAAAAAAGTAATTACTCGGTGGATTAAATCCATTTGTAAAACTCCATGAAAGCATATAATTACCATTCCATGTTTCATAATATTTCTGGCCATTAACATCAACATTCCACAATGGAGAGGTAAAATTTATTTTAGGAGGAGCTATTGTGAATGGGATTGTAATTTCTGCACTTTTTTCTTCACCTTTATCTGGTGTAAATGTTGTCGAACTGTATTGAACCTTTGCTCTATATTCTGAAATATTATTTAAATTATTTGAAAAACTGTCAAACTTGAAATTTACACTGTTTCCTGGATAATTTAATGGTGTAATAAAACTTGAATCTAAATTTTTAAAAAAGAAATATTTTCCCGTACCCATATTTTTCTTTTCAATTACAGCTCTGGCATAACCAGCTCTTTCATAATTATCCTGTAAAACTGTATTAAATTCTGCAGGTGTTTCAGCATCACCCCATATGCCATTTTTAATAATGTTATTTTCAGGAGCCCCTGAATACCTTACATAAAAATTTAAATCTTTATTTTCATTTACTTCATTATTTGAAACAAGTCTGAAATTCAGATTATGTTTATTATATGGTGTTATAAGGTCCCAAAGATAAACTTTGACACCTGACATATTATATGTAACAAATTTATTTTCAGTAAAAAATTTCCCACTGTCAAAAATTATATCAGCACCGCCAAATGGAGGATTTATAAGTCTAAATTCATAAGAGGTTGCATTAGGGTCGCCACGCCATCTTATCATTGTCGGAGTTGGATTATTGTAAATATCAAGATTTTCTCTATTTCCACTAACTTCATAAGCTGTAAATGAATTTCCTGCGGGTATTGTTGATTTTGAATAGTAATTCTGTGGTGGATTATTATGCATCTGTCTCTTATTATCCCAGTCAAAATACGTGAGATATATGTCTTCAAGTTCATCCGGGTATAAGTCAAGTATAAATTTTAAAGCTCTTTCAAGCATATCATAATGTGTAATTTTATAATCAAATTCTGGATATTGTGTATTTTGATATTCAAAAAAACTCATATTTAATTTATCAATATCAAATTTTGTATTAATAAAAACTTGTCTTATATCATTAATTTTTTTATTAAAAACAATTCCTGTTCCATGGTCTTCATCATAACCTTCACTAACAACTCTGTAAACAGTATCCATTGCACTTGGTATTCTTACCTCAGCTTTCAGAATCTTAGAATTCAAACTGTGATTTCCCCAGCTCTGATGAAGTGGTATTCCACTGCTTAATCTTGATTGAGTGTTGTGATAAAGAAAAGTATTAAAATCAATTGTCTCTGTTAAGGTAAATTTTATATCTATTTTTTCAAGAAAACTATTACGATTTAATGATATTGTTTCTCCAGAATCACCTTCATAATCACGATGGTCCTGTGAATTTTCAGTTCCTGGCATATCAACAGCAAGTATTCTGTTTATTTGATTCAGATGATTAGTTAATTTTGGTGAAACAATATATGTTGAAGTAAAAACAACCCCCTGTAAAAATTCTGAGTTAATAAGTTGAATATCATTTGAATCAATTTTTGTTATTGCCGGCTCTGAATAATCCAGTGCCTCATCATAAGCTTCTTTCTGCCCTGTCTTAAATCCTTTTTCAACAAAATCCAGAGAATAGTCTTCAATTATCACAGGATATACTGTCTTTGTTAAATTACCATCTCTGAAAGAAAAACCATCCATAAGTTGAGCATAAATAAGCATTTCTCGATATGCTCTCATCATTTTTGAATAATCATTTTTTAATGCAGCTGTATCATGATTTACAACAACACCAACCATATAATCTGCTGCAATCATAACTGCTTTTACAGGTGCTTTGGTAATATCTGTCCATTCGGTTATCTCACCCTGAGTATATCCAGCAGCTGCCCTCATATAATAAACACCTGGATAATCAATTGAAAACTCAGCTGCTGGAATTATATTTGTTGTATGTAAGGCTATATTTGTCTGTCCAGCTGGAAAATTTTTATTACGTGAATATTCAATTTTATAAATATTTGCTCCGGCTCTTTCTTCAACTTGGATAGGTGTGGCTGGTCTAGAGTTTGAATAGGTGGTTTTTGTTGTAACAACTGCTGGTGGAGCATGAACTGTAAAATATTCACTTCCAGAATCGCCTGATAATGCAATATTATTATAATTTATTCTCGGATTTCCCTCCATTGGCGAATTATTATATGCTCTGACTTCTACTTTATAATTACCCGGTGCCAGATTTAAATTAATCGTGTTATTAATACCATTACCTATTGAGGAATTATCAACAAGCTGTGATGCATCTCCAGAAATAACTCTGTAAACAAATACATTGTAATAATAAATTATTTCTGATTCAGACACGTTTTTTTCCCATTCAATTCTGACATTTCCATCAAAATCAAATCTTGTTGAGTTAGAACCATTTGGCATTGATGGAGCAGTTATATTTGTTATTTTAAATGGTAGAGGGGGATATGGAGCTTCTGGCATAGGGATTGGTATTGTAAATACATCGGTCCCATTAATAAGCCCATTTTCTGCTACTTTTATGTGAAGTTTATCATTCCAGTCTGCCATTATATATTTTGCATAATTTGCATTATTATACTTTCCATCTGAATTAACATAAAAGTCACCTTCAAATTGATTTTCAACACTTGTTTCATCTAATCCAAAATAGCCTGTGTAATTTGTTACAGGAACAATTTTTTCTTTATCCTGAGGGCTGACAGGTTCTCGGGTAATTCTGAAACCTACAGAAT
>JBAYPL010000305.1:0-3128 GCA_041677745.1 Kapaibacterium sp. (SeqCode) | reverse complement strand
CTTTTGGGCATTTCCAAGCCGAGATATACACTTGTATTAATGGCTGAAAGATTTATATCACCAACCAAAACCGAGTGTTCATGGAAATGCACACTCGATAAATTCATACTTATAAGTATGACACCGATTGAAAACATGGCTGGAAAGACTAATCCAATTGCTGCATCTTCTTTGACAAGATTTGTTTTATAAATAAGTTCTATAAGATAGACTAAAAGAAGTCCGCTCAATGCAGCACCAATAATGAGTAGCGGCGAAGTTCTATCTTGCAAGAGTATGAAAACCACGATAATTCCGGGTAGAACAGCATGACTTATAGCATCACTCATAAGAGCCATACGTCTCAATATTAGGAATACTCCGGATATTGCACAAGCTGCTGCTGTCAGAGAGGCTATCAATATTATGTTGAACTCAATCATCAAGTTGCCCCTTCTCGCGTAATACTCGTTCTGCCCTCGATATACCCGCTTCCGTCAGAACCCAGCAATCATCATACAATTCCTTGACAAAGCCCTGTCTTCTTAATAAGTTAAGCGATTTAACAGTATTGAAATTACTTTTATTCATTGAGCGTAAGACTTTTGAGGAATGTCCGGTTTCAGTACTTACATCGTGATTAAGCCCTAGAACATAAAGATTTTCCAGTACCAGACTCAATTCAATCTTACTCTTTCTTTTAATATTTCTTATAAGACTAGATAATATTCCGCGTCTTGGTGAGAACATGACTGAAATGATGAATATTGAAGTCGAAATCAAAACAATCGTAGGTCCGGTAGGCAGCTTATCAACAACACTTGATGCAACAGCACCGATGAAACCTGACAATAATCCGAAAAATGCTGAGAGTACGACCATAATCCACAAATTATTTGTCCATTGTCTGGCAGCAGCAGCGGGAGCAACAATCATGGCAACCATTAATATTACACCAACAGCTTGCAATCCTATGACAATAGCAATTACGATTATTGAAAGTATAAGTAAATCAAGTGTCTTGACTGAAAATCCATTAGTATGGGCAAATTCTGCATCAAAGGTATGTATTTTAATTTCTTTCCTGAATATGATTAAGATACTCAGAGCAATGAATCCTAAAATGCTCATCATGATTACATTTTCATGTGACATGGTTGCAGCCGAACCGAAAATATAACTTGAAAGTCCTGTTTTATTATCGATATCACTTTGCTGAATCATTGTCAAAAGGAACATTCCGCCACCGAAAAATAATGCAAGAATTATTCCCATAGCACTATCAGTCTTTATGCGAGAAGATTTAGTAATATTGGATACAAAAAGCATAGCTATAATTCCTGATGCGGCAGCTCCCAACACCAACACCGTCTCTGAGCGTATTCCGACACCGGTCAACATATAAATCAGTAGAAATGTGCCGGTTATTCCGAGCAATGCGGAGTGAGCAACAACATCACCCATAAGGCTTTCTTTTCTCAAGAAAGCAAAAGTGCCAAGGGCTCCGCTTACCGTACCCAGTATGGAAGAACCGAGAGCAACATTACGAAGCGTATAATCATGCAATATGACGTCAATTATTTCTAACATCAGCCGAAAATCCTACTGTCGAGGATATTGGTATGTCCACCATAAGTATCTCTGATGATTTCAGGCTTAAATACATCATCTACCATGCCTGATGCTATCAATTTAACATTGATTAAGGTAAGATAGTCGAAATATTCCCTAACAGTCATAAGTTCATGATGAACAGCAATTATAGTTTTTCCTGAATCTCTCAAATCTTTGAGAATTCTCATGATAGCCTTTTCTGTTTTGGCATCAACTCCTGCAAAGGGCTCATCCATGAAGTAGATTTTGGAATCTTGAACCAATGCACGAGCAAGGAAGGTCCTTTGCTGCTGTCCACCGCTTAATTCGCTTATTTGCCTATTGGCAAACTGTTCCATACCGACTCTTTGGAGGGCATCAAAAGCAGCAGCCTTTTCATTAATACCCGGTTTTTTCAACCATCCGAGTTTTCCGTAAGTACCCATCATTACGACATCAAGTACTGTAGTCGGAAAGTCCCAATCCACCGAAGTCCGCTGCGGAACATAACCTACAATCTTTCTCTGGGACAGGTAGTCTTTACCGAATATCTTTACATTTCCCGCAACAGGTTTTACAAGTCCTAGAACCGATTTTATCAATGTTGATTTACCTGCACCATTAGGACCTATAACTGCCATCAAAACACCTTTGGGTACCTGTAAATCAATATCCCAAAGTACAGGATTTTCCCTGTAAGCTACGGTTAAATCATTAATTTCAAGAGCAAATTCATTATTACTCATTGTTATGTCCGTTTATTACTTTAATGCTTCATGGATTACATCTGCATTATATTTAATTATTCCGATAAAAGTATCGGTAGGTGATTCTTGTCCGAGTGCATCGGAATAAAGTGGTTTATCTGCTATATTAAGATCCCATTTCTTACTTTTCACTGCATTTTGCAGAGCTTGAATTCCTTTATGATTTATGATTGTTTCAACGAAAGCAGATTTAACTTTGTTTTTTACTACATAATCTGACAATTCCTGAATAACCTTTATACCGGCTTCTGAATCGGTATTCATACCTAAAACCGACATTACATCAAAATCATAAGCCTTGGCAAAATACTGGAAAGCGTCATGCTCACTTATCAATACTCTTTGATTTCTGGGAATTTCTGCATATTTCGCTTTAGCATATTCATAAGCTTCAAGGATTGAAGCTATATATTTTTTCCCGTTTTCTCTGTAAAATGAAGCATTGCCGGGGTCTTTATCAGAGAGAACTTCAACTAACATGTCAACGGAATTTATCCATAACTTAGGGTCATTCCAGACATGTGGGTCATAATCGAGTATATCCGATACTTCGGAATTATTTATCAATGAGTCGGTAGGGATTGCTTCCCCTATTGCAAATGCTTTATCTTTACCCTGTGAACCAAGAATTTCGCCCATCTTTGCTTCAAGATTTAAACCATTGTATATAATAATGTCTGATTTACTTATATTCACAATATCTTTTGTTGTGGGAATATAAGAGTGTGGGTCAATACCGGGACCACATATAGTAGCAATCAGTTCAATTTTATCTCCCGCAATATTTAG
>JBAYPL010000304.1:0-3142 GCA_041677745.1 Kapaibacterium sp. (SeqCode) | reverse complement strand
CTGATAGTTAATAAAAAATTTATAAATAAATAAAAGTAAAATACAAAATTAAGTATTATAATCGGCTATTCCTAATAAATATTTGATATTAAGATGATTTTTTTTATGGTTAATATTTACGCTTTATAAAAATAAGTCAGAGAACAAAATATCATTAGTCCAATTATAGCTATGTTTCTTTTTAGTCTAATCTAAGTTGAAATTCGTGAAATAGATATATATGTTACTATGTTTCCATGTCGTAATTTTGATAAGATAAAACTCATGATTTTGTATCTAATTATTATTACCAATATACACTGCTGTAAAGGTAAATCAATCAAGAAAAACTTAGAATTTATAAGTGTAATAAAATCAATAGAATAAATCATTCGAATCCTAAGGAGACATTGCAGTCTTATTTGAATCAATCCATTGCCAAGCAGGCAGGAAAGCAGTACTGAAAAATATTGTTTTATGAATAAATTTTAATTTTGATATGTTGTAGCTATTAGCTAATTTTACAGTATGAAAATATAAGTTTTCAAATTAAGATGTAGAATTTTCTTAGAATTTTTATATAAACTAATTTTTGGAGTATAAATATGAATACATCAACAAAATCACTAACTATGATTTTTATGCTGCTCCTTGTAGGCATATCCTTGTTAACTATAGGTTGTGAAGGACCTGCCGGAAAAGATGGTATTGCCGGAAAAGACGGGCAAGAACAATGTGCTACTTGCCACAATTCTTCAAATCTGCTCGTAGCTAAGCAAATTCAGTGGGAGAACTCACAGCATGCTATGGGAACGACATTCGAACGTTCCGGAAATACCTGTGCTCCTTGTCATACAAGTGCCGGATTCCACGAAGTATTAGAAAGCGGTGAATTCAACACATCAGCTGAAATTTTAGATCCTACCGGACAAACATGCCGTACATGCCATAATATACATAAAAGTAATGATGAAACTGATTGGGAGTTAACTAAAGTTGGTGAAGTTAAGTTCAGAGTTGACCCGAGCAAATCACATGATTTCGGTAGCGGCGCTACTTGTGCAACCTGCCACCAAGCAAGAGAAACAACTCCTGCAGTTGACCTTAGCAAAGAGACATATACAATTGCTAATAACAGATTCGGTCCTCATCATGCAACAGCTGCCAATGCCTTTGCAGGTATGGGAGCCATTGAAATTGCAGGTCCTGAACCTTATGCAAGTACTACTGCTCACATTAATATGCTGAAAAACAGCTGTGTTGACTGTCACATGGGTAAAGCATTCGGTGCTCAAGCCGGAGGTCACACTATGAAAATGAAATATAACGAAGGAACAACAGACAACATAGCAGTTTGTACTTCATGTCACACAGGAGAAACTAAATTTGACTTCCGTGGTACTCAGACAGAAGTAAAGTCTTTAATGGATGAACTGAAAACAAAATTACAAGAAAAGAACATGATTGATGATGCAGGTTACCCGATTGCCGGTACCTATACATCAACCGAAGCTGCAGCTATTTATAACTTTAAATGGGTTTATGAGGATAAGAGCCACGGTATCCACAATCCGAAGTATATCAAAGCAGTTTTGAAAAATTCAATCGCAGCTTTGAATTAATCTATTAATGCATAATCAAGAAGGAGACTTAATCTAAGTCTCCTTTTCGATAAAGTGTAATGAACAAAACTTGTAACGAATTTATTCATTAATCGTTTAAATGATAGAAATAAGTAAAGAGTTAATTATGAAAAAAATAATACTGATAATAATAGTATCAATGATAACTTTGAGTGAAGGGTACTCCAGAGCACAATACTCATTGCTTCAATCTTACGGAACAAAATGTACAGGCTGCCACATTAATACACAAGGTGCAGGCGTACGTAGTTTCCAAGGCTGGATGTCAAGAAATCAAAGTTCACTCATTGACCCCTCTGATATCGGACTGCAAGGATTATTTGATTTGACACAGGAATCAAATCAAATAATTGAAGATAAATTGCTCTATGGATTTGATTTTCGTTATCAAACTGCTCGTTGGGGCGCACAAGCAGGTGCATCAGAACGTAAGCACATGGTAATGCAATGGTCAAATTACTTAGTATATACCCCTACAGATTGGCTTACATTTGAAGGTTTGTACAACTTTGGATATGACATACATGAGTCAATGCGTTATCCGGGACAGCAACCTGCTGCCGGTAGTGTGATTATCACACCTTCTGAGGACCTGCCTTCTGTTCGTGTTGGATATTTTCAGCCAACAATCGGAACAAGATATGAGGACCATACAATGCTGAATAGAATGTTCGCATCCGGTTCAAGAGGCGTTCCGGTGGTTCCGGCAGATTATGCGGAATTGGGTGTCCAAATTGACTACGAAGCAATCCCTTGGTTAGGCTTAAGTTTAGGATTCTTCAGTTCAGAAAATTTGTCAAAGCTTCGAATTCCTATGGGAACGACATCAACCGGTGCTCCCGTAAACGGTAATCACCTGTCAACAGTTTTCAGAGCTATGTTCTTCCCGCCTGAAATTATGCCCGGTGTTAATATTTTTGCAGGCGGTACCTTGCTGATGAATTCTCCATTGAAAACCGACAACGGAATTTACTTCGGTAATGAGTTCTACTATGTCGGTAATGTGTTTTTCAACATAGGCTTGGTTGACAAAATTGGCTTAATGACGGAATACATGCGTACTGTGAAACAAAGTTTGCTTGAGGTCAATAATATATCGCTCGAACTTAATTACCAACTGCACGAATCTGTAATTCCTTATTTCAGATATGAGATTGGTAATACAAATTATACTGCTGATAATGCAGAGTTCCAAACAAGTCATTATGTATTTGGTGCTAAAGCTTACATACTGCCTTACATTGCATTTCTGCCGGAATACAGAATCAATGATAAGGAACACATGCCCGGCTATGCTTCGCAGTGGGCGTTCCAAGTTCATGTATTTTATTAATAGAGACGGAGAATATTTTTATAATGAAAAATAATAGCAATAGAAGAGAATTTCTGAAAAATACCGGAAAAGTAGCCGGTTTCGGAATGTTTGCAGCCGCTTTCGGTACTGTAGTCAATTCTTGTGAGCAGGATGAACTTCCTCCAAGACCGAAGCCGGGCGAATCTTACGATCTTGATTTAAGCCT
>JBAYPL010000303.1:0-3159 GCA_041677745.1 Kapaibacterium sp. (SeqCode) | reverse complement strand
CATGGATAATTCGCTTAAATTTAATTTTAACTCACTATTAACATTTTCCAAAAGTGTTCTGAGAGTTGAAAACTCTTTACGTTGAATTTTTTCATCATCGGTGAATGTTCCAATTGTCATTAAACCTTTAATATTTATATTATCAAGTAGAATTATTTCCGATATAATCTCGGATAAATCATCGGGCTCACAACCTGATTTGTTGGGTTCACCACTTGTATTGACTTGGACTAATATATTGATGTTCCTGTCATTTGCTTTAGCACGGCTGCTGATTTCGTTTGCAAGTTTTAATGAATCAACTGAATGTATGTAATTCACGAAAGAGGATAAGTACTTAACTTTATTCGATTGCAAATGACCTATGAAGTGCCATTCGATATCTACCAAGCCCTTGTGTACCAAAATATCATATTTGTCAGCCATTTCTCTGACGTAATTTTCGCCAAAAAATCTGATGCCGGCATTGTATGCGGCTTCGAGACTCACAGCAGGATGAGTCTTGGAAACTGCTATCACTCTTATATCTGTAGGATTTCTTTTGGACTTAATTGCTGCATTAAAAACACGCTCCAATATATTTAAATACTTCTCTGAAATTTCTGAAACCGATTCTTCTGTAATCATTTTTGTTAGTTCTCCTTATCTTATTATGCTGATTTTCTCAGTAAACTGTTGACCGTCAATAAGTGCTGACAGTATGTACACACCTTGAGGATAATCCGACAGATTTATTGTTATGGAATTCATGCCGGGTTTACTACCGGCATTATTGAGTTTAATAATTTCACCCAAAGTATTAATCAAAGAAAATTCTGCTAAGCCATTAACAGAACTGTAATTTATGATTATTTGCCCATTCGAATGAAAGAATTCAATTTTGGAGTGTAAGTCTCTATTGACACTTGTAGCAGTGCCGATATTGTTTATTTCGTATAAAGCAACTACCTCTTTGCCACTATTAGCTACAAGCGAGTCAATACTATAATCCGAAATATCTTCGAGTTTGATGTGTGTGACTTCATCATCAATCATAAATACTTTTGTAAATTCATTGCCATCAACATAGAAAGTCAATTCAAGTGGTACCTCGGTATAAATTATACCTTCTTGTACTTGTATAATACTCAATCCGTTAGAGTACTTATCATATTTTAAGTCGTCGAAGATTATATCAAATTTAGGGTAACCTACTCCATAAATCCATTGCTCGGCGAATTTATCATAATTATGTCCCGTACTTTCACTCAAAAGGCTGATGAATTCATCAGTATTGACATTAGAATATGCGTATTTTGAAAGGTAATTAGAGATAAACTCCTCAAATGTTATTAAAGACAAGCCTGCTTCATAATCCCGATTGAGAATATAATTCAGCATTCCGACTATGACGGCACCTTTAATATAAATAGTTTGGGGATAATTAGATGAAGGAACAGTTCGCGAGAAGTCATACAAAGGCAATACTCCTTCCTCTTTGATTGTAAAATTCAGATAATTCTCCAATTTTGTCTTTTGGCTCGATAAGTAAGCAGAGTTACCGTTTCGGCATTTATTCCAAAGTGATTCACAATAAGTAGCAAATGATTCATTCAACCATACATCTCTAAAATCTTTGGGTGATACCATATTGCCGAACCACATGTGTGACAATTCGTGTGCTGCAGTTTCATTATTTGAGTTCTTTTTTGAATCCAAATTCACAACTAAGCTTCTCGGCATGGAAATAAGTGTTTGGTGTTCCATTGCTCCTTTAGTTACATTTGCGTAAGCAATCTTTTCAAAGGGATAATCACCGAAATAACTTTCAAAACAATCATTCATGGCAGGCACTTCACTGTAAACAAACTCGCTCCTTGCAGAATCCACCTGTAATGAATAAATCTCGAGAGGTAATTTATAGTCAAAATTATTGACGACTGTATAGCGTGCTACTGCAAATGCCAATAAATATGTAGCCGCAGGAAAATCGTGAACCCAAACATATTCTTTACTGCCGTCGTCAAGAATATTTAATTCTTTCAATAATCCGTTTGATGCTGCAACAATATCTTCGGGAACTCTGAATGTGCCTTTGAAAAGTGCTTTGTCCTGGGGTAAATCGAAACAAGGCATCCAGTGCCTCGTCATAGATATGTAAGGAGCGTGAAATCCAACTCCAAGTGAATATGTTGCTCCTTCCTCATAGTGTACTCCACCCCAATTGAAAACACCATTAGTTTCGGCACTCATCTTGCCGGAGTAATTTATAATGTAAATTACTGTATCTCCGGCATCTTCCGGAAAAGCTGTTTTATAATGGAAATCTGCATCTCCTTCATTTCCGTAACTTGAATACTCACTCTCTACGCCGTTCATGTAAAGTGAGCTGATTTTCAACGAATTCAAATGAAATATGAAATAATTGCCGAATACTTCATAATTTCGAGTCACCTTTACAGTACATATTCCTATTACAGTTTTTGTCTTGTAATCTCTCAAGTCCAAATTAAGCTCATAGCTTAGAACATCGAAAGGCATATCTTGATATTTCTGCGGATTAGGGATTATGTCTTCTGCAGACAAATTTTGTCCCATAGCTGCCATACATGCGAGAATTAATATAAGCAATACAGTTGTTTTCATTTTGTTAAAATATTAAATTTCAAAAAAGCTAATATAAGCAAAAAAATGTGATATTAACTATGAAAAAATTATTTTGATTATTTTGTTCATTTTAATTACTTTTGTATTCTATAATAAATGTAATAGGAAGAAAGATGTTTACAGTGTTTGCCATTTTAATGTTGATATTATCGTTTCTGCTAATAGGAGTAGTACTTCTGCAACCGGGTAAAGGCGATATGATTTCCGGTATGAGTGGACTTGGAGGTACATTCTCCAATATGCTTGGCTCAAGACGTGCTACCGATTTATTGTCAAAAATTACTATAGGTCTTGCTGCAGGAATACTCATCTTGTCTGTTGTTACTAACAAGTTCTTCGTTGGTGGCGGTGCCGATGGACCAAAACCTGTCACCGAAGGTGTTGTAGTCCCTAAGACCGTTCCATCAAGTCCTACACAAACTCAAATCCCTGTTCCTCAGACTCAGCCTGAATCTGAAGTACCTGTTCAGGACGAACCAGCTAAAGAAAATGATAAGTAGTAATTAATAAATT